>CAYROI010000005.1:0-40447 GCA_964425835.1 uncultured Methylococcaceae bacterium | reverse complement strand
GCATTTTCATTCGCAATGGCAAAATCAGCTTTATTTTTCTCTATGGCGTAAACATAACCTTGAGAACATAAACGCGCTGCTTCTAATCCAACCGATCCTGAACCTGCCCCTATATCCCAAACAATACTGTTTCGTTTTAATTGCATTTTAGCGAGGGAAACCGCTCGAACTTCACGTTTCGTAATTAAGCCTTTATCAGGTTTTCGCTGCTTGAAAGAATCATCATTTAAACCAAATAAAATGTCTGAATTAAGGGGGTGTTTACGTTGTAAAATAACAATATTATTACCATTAAAAGATTGTTCGGCAATGGCTTCAATACGTTGTCCTTGAATTAAAAATTCATCTTTGCCCAGTAAATCTTGAGCAATATAAATTTTAAATTCATCGGCTAACTTTTCAATGACTAATAAACGTGCAATGCGTGCAGGGTCGTTTTCTGGACTGGTTAAAATGGCTATTTTATTTTCACTAACTAGGGCTTGTAATAAGGGGTAAAGACCATGACGATTATCCGCTTCTTGATGCCATTCGCCTGTATCTTGTTTATGAATAGAAATAATTTTGGCATCATTCCAAGGAATAGCGAACCTAGAAAATGCAATTGCAAGGGTTGAAACATTGGGTAAAATTTCAAATCGTTCTTTACCCAGTTTTTTAATTAAAAATGTTGCAATTCCATAGCATAGTGGGTCTCCCGTTGCGAGAACCACAACTTTTTTATTACATTTTTGTGCTTCTTCTATCCATCTTGGAACATGGGTTAAATGGCCGCTTAAATCTTTTTTTTGGGCTGTGGTTATATAAGCTGTAAATAAGTTGAGGGTTCGTATTGCACCTATAACGAGGTCTGCTTGTTGTAATATGACTAGAGTCGCTGGGGTTAAGCTATCTGCACCATTATCGAGAACCCCCATTATTTTACATGTTTCCATTATTTATTTTCCTGATATTGTGCTAATTTATGACCGTCAAAATCACAAACTAAGAGGGTGTAGTCGAATTTATTGGGGTAACGTGCTTTCAAAGTTTTTACGACACGTTGGCAAAGTGCAAGATAAAACGCATGACTTAAGCCAATCTCTTCCATGCGTTCACCCGCATAACGCGCGGTTTCATTAGCCGCAATATCATGGCAAACGTTTTTATCTGCGCCAATTGATTGGGCAATATCTGCGAGTAATTGGGTGTTGACAGGATTACGCCGTGCATGCGTAATGCGTTCACCTTGTGCCATTTTTGTCAATTTACCCACCATACCACCGATAATAATGTGTTTAATACCTACGTTTTCGGCTGTCTCTAAAGCAGGACTTAAAAAATCCCCCATTTGTACAAAAGAGGCTTTACTTAATTGCGGTAATTTTTTGATGGTAAATTTTTCAGTCCGCCCCCCTGTGGTTAAAACAACGGTATCAAGTCCTTGATTAGCCGCGACTTCAACCCCTTGCACAACACTGGCTCTAAACGCTGCCGTTGAGTAGGGATGAACAATGCCTGTTGTGCCTAAAATAGAAATTCCCCCTATAATGCCTAAACGCGCATTGAGGGTTTTTTTTGCCATTAATTCCCCATCAGGAACAGATATTGTAATTTCTAAGCCATGCTGTTGGAGTAAGTGACTGGCAACTTGATGCACATTATCAAGAATATTTTTGTGAGGAATAGGATTGATAGCAGCAGCTCCTACTTTTAAACCGAGACCGCGCATTGTAATTTTACCGACGCCTTGACCACCTAAAAGGTGAATGGTTTTTACTTGATTAGGGAGTAATTTTATATCCACGGTTAAATGGGCATTATGTGTACAATCAGGGTCATCCCCTGCATCTTTAATGACGACGGCATGCGCTTTTGAGCTATCACAAAATCCTTCGGTAACATTAAAGACAATCTGCTGACCATTAGGTAATTGGGTTTCTATTTGTTGAGGAACGTGACCTGTTACTAATCCTGTCACCGCAGCACGTGCGGCAGCTGCCGTACATGCCCCTGTCGTATAGCCTTTGCGTGTGCCTTTTGCTTTTTTTGGTTTCATTGCCACGGTTTTAATCAGCTTCGGCTAAAGCTAATAAAGCATGAATGGCAGAAACAACTAAGGTTGACCCGCCTTTACGACCATGTGTAACAATCCAAGGCGTTGTGTCTAATAATTCAGTTTCTGCTTTAGATTCTGCTGCAGAAACAAAACCAACTGGCATTCCAACGATTAGTGCAGGCTTTATCCCATCTTCCTTGATTAAACGAATTATTTCTAATAAAGCTGTGGGTGCATTACCGATGGCAATAATACTGCCCTCTAATAAATCGAGTTTATGGGCTTTACGCATGGCTTGAACGGCACGGGTGGTATTTTCTGCTTTAGCGGTGGAGATAATATCAGTATCGGCAATAAAATGATGGGTTGTTACGCCAAAATGTGTTAATCGTGGTTTAGACAAGCCTACGCAAATCATTTCAACATCAGCGATAATTTTTGCCCTTTGTTTTATCGCATTGACACCTGATTCGACTGCTTGAGGATGAAAGTGAGTTAAACCATTAAATTCAAAATCGGCAGTGGCATGAATCATACGGCGTACAATTCCCCATTGCATTGAGGTGTAAGAATGCGTGCCTACTTCATTATCAACAATAGCAAAGGAGCTATGCTCTATTTTTTGACCTGCTTGGGTCATTTGTTCGGTAATACTATTTTTTTTCATTTTATAATGCAGTAAAAAATAAAGTTAAGGCACAGAATCTAAGTTAAATTTTGTACTTCTGTGAAAGATAAACCGACTAGTTCTGCAATATCTTCATCGCTTAATCCCATTTTTCGAGCTTTTAATAGAGCCTGTTGCTGTTGTTTTAAGGTTTTTTGTCGCTCTTCTTCTCGTCCTTCTTCTCGTCCTTTTTTTAGTCCTTCTTCTCGACTCTCTTTTCTAAAACGTTTTTTTTCTTCTTCCCAAGCCATATCATCTTTAATTTCCGACAATAAATCTGGATCAATTGTACGTTCTTTAATCGTATTTATAATTTTTTGTAATAAGTCATCTGGGTATTGATTTTCATCTATTTTTCCATCTAAGGAGTCTTCAATGAATTCGAGCCATTTTTTAATGTGAGCGGGGGTTTTCTCATTGACTTGTCGTGGACACAAAAAAAATAAACGATGAGGATAAACGTGAATTGTTTTACCATGTTCATTAATTGGATTCATGTCACTGATAGCGCAGCTAAAATTTATGCTGCCATCTTGTGGGGTACTGGTTAATACAACAATGGTATAAACGGTGCGATCAAAACCATATTCTTTCCAACCACCCACTTGTTCGACCAGACTAATCAAATGGTAATAAAGAAAACGATCAAAAAAATCACCCTCTTTAACTTGCTGAATTTCAACAATAATACGTTGTTCTTTATCTTCAGCAAATAAATCATAACGACTACGTACAAAACCAATAGGTTTTGGGTATTCATATTCAGTATGAACCTTATCAATATTAAGGGTAATATCTAAAACATCTTTAACAAATTGTTTAAACACTTCAGGGTCACTGAAAACACGCTTAAACATTGTGCCGTATTTTAAAGGGATAACATCCATAATAGTGTGAGTAAGGTTGAAAAGTTGAGGGGTTAGTATAGCGTGTTTTAGATCATTTAATGACTAAAACTCGGTCGTATTTACGCCTTGTAGTAAAACGATCAAATTGGCATCTTACTGTGTCTGGCAATGACCTTCTTTACATCCGCAGTTTTTACCGCAGCCTAGTCCCTCTTCTTTTGCTGCGCCAAATTCTGGATGATTTTGTGCATAAATTCTTGCTAGGTGTTGAACCCCTATCCAAGCAGACATTAGGATGAAAATAACGCCTGTCGCAATTAAAAAATTAATCATAAATATTTCCTTCTAAGCAGTACTTCCACCAAGTCCTGCAAAGCCCATAAAAGTAAGTGATAAAATACCTGCAAGCATCATACTTAATGCGGCAGCTTGAGTAATGTTAGGTAAGTTAGATAATTCTAATTTTTCTCTTAAGCCTGCCATTAGAACAATAGCTAAACCAAACCCTGCGCCTGCGCCTAGGCTAAAGGCCACGGATTGGAAAAAATCATATTCACGTGAAGTTTGGAATAATGCAACTCCTAGAATAGCGCAATTAGTGGTAATAAGGGGTAAAAAAATGCCTAAAGCTCGAAATAACGTGGGGCTAAATTTCTTTAAAATCATTTCTACCAATTGTACTGCTGAGGCAATTAAGGCGATATAACTAATTAAACGTAGAAATTCTAAATTAAATTTAGTTAAAACCAAATTAATACCATAAGCGCAAGTTGAGCTAACAAACATGACGAAAATGGTGGCTAAACTCATATTAAATGCCGTATCACGTTTTGCTGAAACCCCGACAAAGGGACACAGCCCAAGAAAAAGAGCGAGTACAAAATTATTAATTAAAAAAGCATTTAAGAAAATAAAACTTAATGATTCAGGGTTCATGGTAATAATGGGTTAATAAGGTTAGAAAATATCCGCTATTTTTAGTGTTATTTCTGGGAAATACAGCGGCTGAATTTTTTCACCTGTCAATAATATTTGTTGTGATGTATAACTTTTATCTTTCGGTTGACGGTAAACTTCTAGCGAGGCATCTCTTAAATTAACAATCCAATAATCATTGATTTCATGTTGTGCATAAAGTTTCAGTTTTTGTTGACGATCAAAATATAAGCTACTGTCTGAAATTTCAACTAATAACAAAACATCGTTTACTGTTGGGTGATGTGATCTATAAAAATTAGCCTCAGGTTTTAAAAGCATGAGGTCAGGTTCAGGTTCTGAAAATTTATTAAGTGCTAAAGGGTCTTGAATACTAATAATTGTTTGACTTGCAAGTTTAACGGCAAAAAAATTAGTTAAATACTTTAAAGATCCTGCATGAGGGGAACTAATAGGGGACATTTTAGTGATTTCTCCATTAATTAGTTGAAGATGTTGCTCTGGCTGGAAAATAGATTCCATTTTATGCCATTCATTAACGGTAACTTGATGACGTTGTGGGGACGTTATGGTAACCATAATAAACCTCAATAATTAGATGGGACTGAACAATGGCTTGCTTTATCTTTAATGATAAGCTGACCTATTTTTCGTTGTTGTAAATAATTAAATAATAGTAACCATGATCCTAGGACAATAAAACCGCCTGGCGGTAAAATCATCACGACCCAAGGTTCAAAGTTGTTACTAAATATTTGATAGCCTAATAATTGTCCTGCGCCTAATAATTCTCTTACACTTCCTAAGGCGATTAGGGCTAAGGTAAACCCTAAGCCCATACCTAACGCACTAACAACTGTTTTCGTAAAACTATTTTTTGAGGCGTAAGCTTCAGCGCGTCCTAAAATTAAGCAATTTACCACAATGAGTTGAATAAATGCCCCTAATTTATTATGCAAATCGAGACTAATCGCTTGAATTAAATAATCAACAATCGTCACAAACGTTGCAATAATAATGATGTAAGCAATAATACGGATTTGTTTGGGGATTAAATGCCTTAAAGCTGAGACTAGTGCATTAGAGCCAACTAATACAAAAATAGTGGCCGCACTCATACCTAATGCGTTTTCTAAGGTATTAGTGACAGCTAAAGTTGGGCATAAACCTAACATCATCACGAATACAGGATTTTCTTTCCACAAGCCTGCGGTAAAAACCTCCATTGTTAATGGGGGTTCTATTTTTTTTAGTTGCGTCATAATAGCCTCGTTAGGGTGTTTTTGATGCTTTCAAGAGGGTTAAATTCTTGGTAATTAAAGGATGTAATTTTTGAGCACTTTGATTTAACATGCGTCCAACGGCATTAGAAGTAATCGTTGAACCTGAAATGGCATCAATTTCATAGGGATGTTTTTTTGTTCCATGACGGACGGTTTTAATTTCATGTTTAAGTCCTGTTTGGGCTGCATTAACATTGGCTTGTAGACAATTAAAGTTAGCTAAAAAATCTTCATCAGTCGTTATTTTTGTTCCAAACCCCGGAGTTTCGGTACTTTTTAAAACATCATAACCTGTAATGCAACCTGTATCGGGTTGATAGCTATATAACAGTTTAACCATATCTTGATAACCTTGTGCGGCCGCATTTAAAGCCACGCCAACTAGTTGATTGTTTTTATCATAGCCTGCATATAATAATTCACCTGTGGTTTTATCATCGGCTATTTTAAGTTTTTCACCATCAACTAAAAAAGTAAGACGAGTTTTTGCGGTAGGTAGCACTTTAAAAATCGCTTTTTCTGTCGCAAGGCGTTGATTTTCTGTAATAATGGGTTTGGTATATTCATAAACAATAACAACTAATAAACCTGATAACATTGCAATAATCCCTAGGGTGGTAATTAAGACTGAACTTTTGGGAAATTGAGGTTGTTCTTCTGGGGTATCATTCATTTTTCTTCCTTTTTGCGACAAAATTTAGAGATAGCCTGTGTCGATAACAGGTAAAACCCAATATTGAATCCCAGATCCTGAAAATTCAGTTTTTAGTTTATCTAATAAAAGGGATAAATCTTGTTGATCTATATACAGTTGAAAACGAATTTTCTTTTGTCTACCACTGACTTGTTCGGCTAATGATAAATCTCGATGTCTATGATCGTGGGCATTAATTCTTAAACTACTAAAACCATGTTCAGATTCAAAGGTTAATAAACAATCGATCATGAGTTCTTCCAACATTAATGGCACATTTAAAGTCACTAAATATTCTTTAGTACTCATGCTTTTATCTCCTTAGTTGCAAAAATCTGATACAAAATAGGTAATAAAATCAGGGTCAAGAAGGTTGATGAAACCAGACCGCCAATCACAACAATGGCTAATGGTTTTTGAATTTCAGAACCAGGTCCTATGGCAAATAATAAGGGTAATAAACCAAAGGCGGTTAAACTTGCCGTCATTAATACAGGGCGTAAACGGCGTATTGATCCAATAAGAACCACTTGTGAAAGCGCCATACCTGTTGCCCGTAATTGGTTAAAATAACTCACCATCATTACCCCGTTTAACACCGCAATTCCCAATAGGGCAATAAAACCAACCGAGGCGGGAACAGATAAATATTCGCCTGAATACCAAAGGGCAAAAATACCTCCGATCATTGCTAACGGAATATTAGAGAGAATTAACATTGCTTGGCGCACAGATCCAAAAGTTGAAAATAATAATAAAAAAATCAGTCCCAAGGAAACAGGGATAACCGTTAATAAGCGCGAGGATGCCCGTTGTTGATTTTCAAATTCTCCGCCAAATTCAACACGATAACCTGTCGGTAATTTAACTTGCTCTGCAACGGTTTTTTTGGCTTCATCAACAAAACCTACGAGGTCTCGTCCTTCTACATTAGAACTTATGACCACAAAACGTTGTCCGCGTTCACGCTCAATTGAAACAACGCCTTCAACACGTTCTAATTTTGCCACGGCAGTTATTGGAATATGTCCACCATCGGGTAAAGTAATTTGTAAATTAGCAAAATTAGAAATGCCACTTTGACCACGTACAATAAGTGGCGTGCGCTTAATACCTTCTTGAATAATACCAATATTGAGTCCTTCAATTTGTGCGCGTAATGTGTTTTCTAGGCTATCGCTATTTAGTCCTAAACGTCCTGCGGCTTGTTTATCAATAGTTAATTGTAAGAATTGCATGCCTTCATTTTTACTACTTAAAACATCGCTTGCACCCGCGATATTTTTTAACAGGGTGACGATTTCTTCGGCTTTTTGGTTTAAAGTTTGTAAATCTGACCCAAAGAGTTTTACCGCAACATCACCGCGTGTTCCCGTTAGCATTTCTGATACGCGCATTTCAATGGGTTGGGTGAATCCGAAGGCAATCCCTGGTATTTGTGTCATGATTTTACGAATTTCTTCAATCAATTCTTCTTTCGTTTCCATGCGCCATTCAGATCGAGGTTTTAAGACTAAAAAGGTGTCCGTATCATTTAAACTCATTGGGTCTAAGCCTAATTCATCCGTTCCAACTCTTGCAATAACACTTTTTATTTCAGGAATGTGTTTGAGTAGATTTTTTTGAACTTGCGTATCGAGGGCAACCGATTCTTTTAAATTAATTGACGGTAATTTTTCCAATTGGATAATAATATCACCTTCATCCATGGTTGGCATAAAAGTACTGCCTATCTGTGTAAACAATCCCATTGAAATAATTAAAAGTAATCCTGAACCGATAAAAATCTTTTTACTATGATTTAAACTAGTGATTAATAAAGGACGATAAATTTTTTGAATTTGTCGGGGTAGCCAAGGTTCTTCGCTGGATACTTTATTTAATAAATAAGAGGCAAACACGGGAATAATGGAAAGTGATAATAATACCGATGCGCTGAGTGCAAAAATAATGGTTAAAGCAACGGGGGTAAATAATTTTCCTTCTAGCCCTTGTAAGGTAATTAATGGTAAGAAAACGATGATGATAATCAGTGTGCCTGAGGTCACAGGAATGGCAACTTCACGGGTTGCTCGATAAATAATATGTAATCGGGGTAAACGGGTACTTTTTTCTTTATCTGATAAATGGTTGATGACATTCTCAACCACAACCACTGAGCCGTCAACCAGCATTCCTATGGCAATCGCAAGTCCGCCTAAACTCATTAAGTTTAACGACATATTCATGGTTTTCATTAAAATAAACGTAATTAAACTCGCTAGGGGTAAGGAGAGCGCGACGGTAATTGCTGCGCGTACATTTCCTAAAAAAAGAACTAATAAAACAATCACTAAGATAATAGCGATGAGCATTGCTTTTGAAATACTGCTGACCGCTTGTTCAACTAAATTTCCACGGTTATAAAAGATTTCAATACGAACGTCTTTAGGTAAACTACGTTCTATTTCAGCTAATTTTACTTTAATGTCAGTCACTGTTTGTTGGGCATTTGCTCCTCGTAAACTTAAGACCAACCCTGTAACTGCCTCGCCTTTTCCATCTTTACTAACCGCGCCATAACGGGTTAATCCCCCCAATTTAACCTCTGCAACATCCCCTATGGTTACAGGCGTGCCGCCTGTGTGTTTAACAATGATATTTTTTACATCGTCAAGATTTTTAATTCGTCCTTCAATGCGGACAATTAAAGTTTCTTCACCTTCATTGAGTCGTCCTGCCCCATCGTTACGGTTGTTTCTTCTTAAGGCTTCTGTTAATTGCTCGATGGTAATATTTCGCGCAGTCATACGAATATTATTAGGACTAACAACAAAACTTTTAACGAGTCCGCCTAATGTATTGACATCTGCAACCCCCTTAACGGTACGCAGAATGGGACGGATTACCCAGTCTAAAATTTCACGCCGTTGCATGAGGTCTAGGTCACCGCCTTCAATTGAAAACATAAAAATTTCACCCAAGGGAGTGGTCATAGGGGCGATTCCACCGCTGACACCTTCAGGTAAATCATTCCAAATGCTATTTAAGCGTTCAGCGACTTGTTGTCTTGCCCAGTAAATATCAGTGCCTTCCTCAAAATCAATCGTTATATCTGTTAGCGCGTATTTTGCTAATGAACGTAACATGGTTTGTTTTGGAATCCCTAATAATTCTACTTCAATGGGGGCTGTGATTCGTGATTCAATTTCCTCAGGTGTCATGCCTGATAATTTAACAATGACCTTAACTTGCGTTGGGGATACTTCGGGAAAAGCATCAATTGGAATCTGTTTAAATGCGTAATAGCCGCCGCCAATGAGCAAGCATACAAATAATAAAATTAATATTCTTTGTGTGAGTGCAAAGCGAATTAAATGTGCCATTAATCTTCACTCCCTAAACCTTGCCAATTTGCTTTTAATGCCACAGCACCTCTTAATGCAATTTTTTCTGAGCCGATTAAATCCCCTGTAATTACTGAAAATTTACCCTGTTGACCAATAATTTTAACCACTTTAACTAAAAACCCTGTTTTTGTTTCTACAAAAATATAGGCTTGTCCTTCGCTCTGAGCAATTGCCACATTAGGCACTTCAAAGGCTATTTTTTTAACCCCATGTTTGATATGGATACTAACGTTTTGACCCACTCTAAGCGAGGTATCTTTACCCTGTATGATAGCTCTTGCAAGCACGGATTGATTGTTAACGTTAACACTGTGTGTGAGAAGGGTGATTGTTGCCGGTAGTAAACTATTATCAATGGTTACTTGATCGCCAATTTTAACCAAACTCGCTTGTTCTTGAGGAAGATTAATTTCTAACCATAAAGTATCTAAATTTGCAATTCGATATAGGGGGGCGAGCCTATCTAAACGTTCACCTGCAACCACCATTTTTTCTAAAATAAAGCCTGAAATAGGGGCATAAATATTAAGCTCACTATGAAGACGTTGTGTTTTTGCTAAGGTCTTAATATCATTGTTAGGCATTCCTGCAATCGTTAATAACTGTCTTGCGGCATTGACTTCAATATTTCTACTATTGTAACGACTACGTGTTTCCTGTAAGCGTTTATTGGCGATAATACCGCCTTCCAAGAGTTTTTTATCTCGCTGAAAACTTGCCAAGGCAAGTTGTTTTTTACTGGTGGCATGAAGATATTTTTGTTGTAAAGCGAGAAGTTCTGGGCTATTTATCTTTGCCAGCAATTGACCTTTTTTAACATAATCACCTACGGTTCTATTGAGATGCTTAACGAGTCCTGCTTGTGAACTACTGACAATATATTCTTGATCGGGTGGAATAGCGACTGTTGCGGGTGCATTAAGTAAGGGGATATTTTCAATTTTCTTTAATCCCCCTGTTTTAATTCCTAAATTTAAACGTTGTAGCCTAGAAAGCTTAATTTGATTTTCATCCGCCATTAGCGTTGAGCTAATCAATATCAAAAGAATTAATAATTTTTTCATGGCTGTACGCCTACGATTTGGTTATAAAGGGAAATATTACGATGAAGCATGACTTGATGCTCTTTCGCATGACGTTTGGCATTTTGACTTTTTGTTTGTATTCTCAATAAATCCATTAAATTTATTTCACCTTCTGAAAAACCAAATTGCGCCATTTCTAAATGCTGTTGCGCAATTTTTTCTAATTTTTCTGCTAGTTCCAATTCGATATGATTAACGTCTAATTGATGCTTTATTTCATGTAAATCGCCTGTTAATTTGCGGTACAATTGGTCTCGCTGTGTAATTATTTTCGTTAAAGCTATATTCGCTGTTGCAATCTTAGGCGCAAGATGTGCCGTTCCACCAAAGGGAATTGAGATAGCAACACTTAGACTTTCTATATCATTATCAGTCCGCGAACCACGCTCACTTTTGCCACTAAGGGTAATCACAGGTTGCCCTGATCCTTTAGCTTTAACCCATTCAATATTTGCTTTTTCTTTTTCAATCAATGCATTTAGTGCCTGTAATGCGGGGTGATTATCAACACTATCAAGCGTACTTTGTGATTCAGAATAATTAGCGGGAAGATCGAAGGATTGCGTTAAATTATAATAGCGTTCACGTGCGTGCATCATTTCAGCTTCAGCTTGTACGAAGCGTCCGTGTTTTTCTAAATGGTCGCTTTGGGCTAACAATAAATCAAAGCGAGGTAAATCACCCAATGTGACCTGGCGTTTTATCTTTTCTAAAAGTTGTGCAGAAGTTTTTAAAATAGCCTGAGATTGTTGGTAGCGAATATTTTTTAAAGCCATATCCCATAAAGCCTTACGAACTAAAGCGGCAACTTCAAGTCTTAGCGCGGCTTGTTGCTTATCTGTAGATACATTGGCCCGGCTTGCTAATTTTTGTCCTGCTGTACGTTGTCCCCAATTCCAAAGCGGGAGAACAAGTCCTGACTCAATTTCACGCAATCCTACATTATCTGCCACAATGTCATCTTGATAACGAAATGATATTTGTGGGGCTGCACTAAGCCAATGATTGCCACGTTGTTGTAAAGCTTTTGCCTCTATTGCAAGTGCTTGAATTAAAGCGTAGTCTGGGTATTTTTGTAAGGTTAAATCAACCAGTTTACTTAAAGTTAATTGCGGATTAATTTTGATAGGGTCATTATGGTCAACTGACCACTCTTCATCAGCAATAGCTAATATACTAGTAAATAATAAAACGAAAAGAATAAAAATACGGCGAGTGCCATACATAGTAAAGCTCCGATAAAAGGTGAGTTTACATACAGGGGCTAGATGTACTCCAGCCTACGTAGATCACGGTTTCAATAATATTTAATTGGTCTAACAAAAATTAAATATAAGGGGGAGCTCTTGGAGATTGTGGCTCAAAAATAAGTGATGTTTTTGGAATGTCACTTTGTGGTGGGAAATTAATTTTAAGAACAGAATTAACTTGATTTATAATTAAAAAACCAATGAGATAAGTAAATAAGCGATGATTATTCATACTTATTTTTTTATCTTGAATGCCCGTATTAATATTAATAATGGCGTGATGATTATCAACGAAATGATAAAAAGATTGTAAAACATGATTTTCATGACCCACTAATAGTGTGTCTATTTCTAAAAAATTTGCTTTATTAGTGAACGCTGGATCATGGTCAGTATGTGCATGTACCAGAGGTGCTATAAATTGCAGCAACACTAATAAGCTTAGCAATATTTTTTGTAGTCCTAAAATCATTCGCGCAATGTTATACTAATCAATTTGAATTTTCAACTATTATACATTTGTTAAATACCTATATAAATTAAAGGGTAATCAGTTGATAGGGGATTTATGAACAATGCTTTAGTACCTATTTTAGGCTTTGTCGCCGCTAGTGGCACAGGAAAAACAACACTTTTAACCCAATTAATTCCTTTGTTAAAGCAACAAGGTTTTTGTGTCGGTCTGATTAAACATAGTCATCATGATTTTGAAATTGATAAACTTGGTAAAGATAGTTATCGCTTACGAAAATCAGGCGCAACACCTGTGATGTTGGTTTCTTCTCATCGGCGCGCAATTATTAGTGAATTTGAAAGTCCGATTGAACCACAATTAGATCAACAATTAAAATATTTTGAGCAATCAGAACTCGACTTAATTCTCGTTGAAGGCTTTAAAGCGGAAGCGTTTCCTAAGATTGAATTACATCGTCAAAGTTTGGCGCGACCGCTTTTTTATCCTGATGATAATCATATTATTGCATTGGCTTCAGATACAACGCTTTCAATACCTAGTCACCTTGTTGCATTAGACCTTAACGATCCTGTGATGATTAGCCGTTTTATTGTTCAAAGGTTTTTATTGTGAAAGATGGCTGTTTTGTTAATGAAAATTTATTAACTTTAGAAAATGCTTTAGAAAAAATTGTACACGCAATAAAGCCTATTAAAGGTTATGAAAAAAAATCGTTAAAAAATGCGCTAGGTCGTGTTTTAGCCAAAGCGGTTTATTCGCCAATTAATATTCCGCCAGCGCGTAATTCTGCGATGGATGGTTATGCTTTGATAGCCAGTGATATAAAAGAAAATCAATGTTTTAGCTTAATGCAAGTGGGCGTTTCATGGGCAGGAAAACCTTTTAAAGGGATATTAGCTAAAGGAGAATGTGTACGAATTTTTACAGGGGCAGTTGTTCCTGACAATGCAGATAGCGTGATTATGCAAGAACAAGTTACCGTTGTCGAAGATAAAATTCATTTTCCTGATAATTGTTTATCCTTTGATAATATTCGTCAAGCGGGTGGGGATATTCAACAGCAAGGCGGTTTGTTGGAAGTTGGAAAAAAATTAACCGCAGTGGATTTAGGATTATTAGCTTCGGCAGGTATTCATAGTGTAGAAATTAAGCGTAAATTACGCTTGGCTTATTTTTCTACAGGCGATGAATTAGTTGCGATTGGACAATCTTTAAAAGCAGGACAAATTTATGATAGCAATCGTTATCTGCTTCATGGGTTATTAAATGATGTGAATATTGATGCGATTGATCTAGGGGTATTGGCTGATAATAAAGCACAATTAGAGCAGGCATTCAGTTTAGCGGCAAAAAATTATGATGTCGTTATTACCACAGGGGGGGCATCTGTGGGGGATGCGGATTATATCAAAGAAACATTAGAAAAATTAGGGCAAGTTAATTTTTGGAAAATTGCGATGAAACCTGGGAAACCTGTGGCTTTTGGGCATATTGGTGATTGTACTTTTTTTGGATTACCTGGGAATCCTGTTTCGGTAATTGCGACATTTGATAAGGTCGTTAAACCTGCATTACGAAAAATAATGGGATTAAAAACGGTTTTACCCTTAAAAATTAATGCCGTATGTGATTGTGAACTTAAAAAAAGGGCAGGACGGGAAGAATATCAACGGGGTATTTTAAGACAGCAAAGTGATGGAACGTTTGTCGTGACTTCGGCAGGTGGACAAGACTCAAATATATTAACAGCTATGAGTCACGCTAATTGTTATATGGTTTTACCTGCTGAAACGACTGAAGTACAAAAGGGTGAAAAAATTTGGGTTGAGCCTTTTGAGGTTTTTATTTAATAAAAGGCTTTGTCATTAACACTTAATTCGGTATGGTAGGCATTTTTTACTGACCTATAGAAGAATATGACTGATTATCCTGAAAAAACCTGTGAAATTGCTAACTTAGTTAAACACCCTAAATTAGTTGAAGCAACATTAGCAGGACGTAAAACCCAACAACGTCGCGATGGGGTTTATGCTTATCCTGGTGAAACCTTTGATTTAGAAGGGGTGACTTTTAAAGTAACCAGTTTAGCGCGTCAACGTTTAGGGGATATGACCGATGCCGATGCGCAAGCTGAGGGGTATCCTGCGTTGGCGATGTATAAAAATCTAATTTTAAAAATGCACGCAGGCATGACTTGGAACGAAGATGATTTAGTTTGGGTACATTCTTTCGAGAAAGCTTAAATTAAAAAGGGAGTCCAAAACTTAATTTTGGACTCTTAAAATTTATTTAAACAATATCACAGGCTTTTGCTAACTTAACGACAGCCGCCAGTGTGTTTATAAATGGTTGCGCATTGTCCGTCCGAATACCAACATGCGCTACTTTTCGACCTTTCCGAGGACTTTTATCATAAAGATGTAGGTGGGTATGCTCAATATTTAGTAATTGTTTTGAATCAGGCGCATTCCCAATAAAATTAACCATGCCTGTAAAACCACGTGATGTTGTTACCCCTAAAGGTAAATCTAAAATCGCGCGTAAATGATTTTCAAACTGACAGGTTTCAGCCCCTTCAATCGTCCAATGCCCTGAATTATGCACACGGGGGGCAAATTCATTAGCGAGTAATTCACCGTCAACCTCAAATAACTCTAACGCAATTAATCCCACGTAATCTAATTGTTTGAGTAAATAACTAACATAATTTTGGGCTTGTTCCTGTAAAGGATCATTGCGACAGCAGGTTGAAACCCGTAAAATTCCTTGTGAATGTTGATTTTCTGAAAGCGGGTAATAAACAATCTCACCTTTCGGGTTACGAGCGGCGAGGATGGAAACTTCACGTTGAAAATTAACAAAAGCTTCAACAATTGAAGGAACACCTTGTACAAACTCCCAAGCATGACTTAAATCATTTTCTGTTTTTAAAACAACTTGTCCTTTGCCATCATAACCCATACGACGACTTTTTAAAATCGCAGGATAGCCGATGGAGGGCATTGCCTGTTGTAAATCTTCTAAACTAGAAATATTTGCAAAAGGGGCTGTCGGAATATTAAGTTGATGAAAGAAATTTTTTTCAATCAGTCTATCTTGGGCAACGGCTAAGGCATTTGCACAGGGATAAACTTGGGTATGCTGACTCAGAAAATGGGCGACATCGGCAGGTACATTTTCAAATTCATAAGTAACGACATCGGCTTTTTCTGCCAATTCGGTTAATAGTCTCTTATCATCATAATCGCCTTGTAAATGTTCCCCTAGACCGACAGCCCCTGCATCACGACTAGGGTCTAAAATAATAAATTCTAGCCCTAAAGGGTAGCCTGACAAAGCCAACATTCGTGCTAATTGTCCGCCCCCTAAAATACCTACTTTCATAATGCCGCCTTACGAGGGTCAGGATTTTCTGTAACCCTTTCTGTTTGCTGTTGTCGATAATCATTGAGTGCTTGTTGATAGCGGCTATGTTTATTGCTCACAATAGCCGCAGCGAGTAAAGCGGCATTAATCGCGCCTGCTTTACCAATGGCTAATGTCCCTACGGGAATCCCTGCGGGCATTTGGACGATGGATAATAATGAGTCCATTCCATTAAGTGCTTTTGATTGTACGGGAACGCCTAACACGGGAATTGTGGTTTTTGCAGCGGTCATTCCTGGTAAATGCGCTGCCCCGCCTGCCCCTGCGATAATAACTTCTAAGCCTTTTTCTTGTGCGGTTTCTGCGTAGTGAAATAATTTATCAGGGGTACGATGTGCTGAAACCACTTCTACTTCATGAGGAATAGCAAGCTGTTCCAAGACCTGTACGCCATGTTGCATGGTTTCCCAGTCAGAGCTTGAACCCATAATAATACCGATTAATGCTGTCATATCAATTCTCCTGTTAGCAACATCTACTTTTATAATAGGACTATTATAGAGCAATCACGGGGTTACGCTTAGGGTTTAGCTATTGAGCAGACATAAAAAAACCTCTAACAAAATAAATTGAGAGAGGTTTTAGAATTTGTGGTGCCCAGGGGCGGAATCGAACCGTCGACACGAGGATTTTCAGTCCTCTGCTCTACCGACTGAGCTACCTGGGCTTCACTTATTGTTTCGCATGACTGCTTAAGTGAGCGACCCATTATACCCAGCTATTTTTATTTATGCTAGTTTTTTTTACAATTATTTTAAATTAAGCCTCAATTTCACTCATTGCTTGTCTTATCCATTGTTCAGCTTCGGCATTAATTTCTCTTGCTTTTTTCCCCTCAACCTTAATAGCGGGGCCAATTTTAACTTTAATTATTCCTGGGTATTTTAAAAAGCTATAACGCGGCCAGACACTGCCTGCATTATGTGCTAAAGGAATAATAGGGCAGGTATTTTTATGGGCAAGCATAGCCCCGCCGACACTAAATTTTTTATGTTCTCCAGATGCCGCACGTGTCCCTTCTGGAAAAACAATAACCCATAACCCATCTTTTAAAGCTTCGCTTCCTTGGTTTAGCAAGGTTTTCAAAGCATTTCGTTGATTTTCACGGTCTATTGCAATCGGTCTTAAGGTAGCTAATGCCCAACCACCAAAAGGAATCCATAATAAAGAGCGTTTTAATAATGACACTTGTTGGGGTAAAAATTGTCGTAACGCCATGGTTTCCCAAGCTGATTGATGTTTACTTAAAACAACCACAGCTTGGTCTTTAGGTAAATGTTCTAAACCTTCAATCTCACATTTTATTCCACAACAGAGATTAGCCATAAATAAGACCGAGCTAACCCACCATTGACTAAGTTGATAACGTATAGAAAAAGGCAGTATTAATGCTAATATAATCAGTGATGCAAAAATTACCATAGAAAAAAAAATATAAATAAATAATAAGCTAGAGCCTAAATAAATTTTAAAGTCAGGTTTGGGTAACAAGGCATTTTGTGGTGTCATAACGGTTTTTAAAAAAGAGGAATAAATTAAGAAAGCGGTGTTATTTTTTAATCGTTAAGTTACTAAAATAATGACTTAATTGTTTAATATCCGCTTCACTTAAAGATTTTGCAATGCCAGACATAGGACCTCCTTTTCGGTCACCTGATTTAAAATCTTTTAATTGTTTTTCTAAATAATGTACATGTTGATTAGTCAGTTTAGGAAAAGTGCCTCGACCTTCACCTTCTCTCCCGTGACAGCCTTTACACATTGACGCTTTAGAAATTATTTCTTCAGTAACCACATTATTTTCAGGATGATGCACTGTTTCATTTTTTTGCTTTGCAAAAAATGCAGCTAAATTATTAATATCATCTGCAGATAATGCTTTTGCAAAAGGTTGCATTATTGCATTAGTTCGTGTTCCTTTTTTAAAGGCACGGAGTTGTGTTGCAAGATATGCCGCTTGTTGACCTGCAAGGTTTGGGTAAATAAAATTGCCACTAATACCTTTCGTACCATGACAACTTGCACAAATAGCTGCTTTTTTTTCTCCTGCTTCAATATCTGCGGCATAAAGACTAGGTGTCAGCGTTGTAAATAGACTTAAGCTAAAGAGAATTTTTACTATTGTTTTCATTTTATATTCCTGTTAAATTTAGAGATGTTTTTTAATAAACACTTGCTGCTTGTTCTTTGAGAATATGGGGTTAAGCAACAATCTGTCAATGTATTTTTTCGGTAGCAAGAGGGGGTAATATTTAAAAAGAGTTGCGTTTTTAACTGAATAAAAGGATTGCTAGAAAAAGCGTCTTTGATAGCTTCAAAAATACTGACTGAGTTTTTTTCTAACCCTTGAGATATAACGAAGAATAGTTGCAAATTGTTTCGTACTTTCTTGGGTTCTACCCCCTGAAACCTTTTTTTCATCTTAACCATTTGAATGTCAAGCTTGGCTAGATTATGGTCAAAAGGCACTGAAAAATCATATAAGGGGTATTAGACACCTAAATTTAATAATTGGCAAATTTTGAGTTAGGATGAGTCGTTACTCAAAATGAAAAGGACTTTATTTATCAAGGTGCTAAATAATTTTCCATTTTTTAAATTTTATGTCAGGATAAGCGTTCTATTTTCTCGATTAAAAATAACTGTTCTATAGAAATTATGTCATCATCTAAAAATATTCCCCAGCTCTTTAGCTTTGAATTCTTTCCTCCTAAAAGCGATGAAGGCGCAGCGAGTTTAGAAATTGTTCGACAACAATTGAGTCAGCTGAGTCCCGATTTTTTTTCAGTGACTTTTGGTGCAGGGGGGTCAACGCGTGATAAAACTTATGAAACGGTTATTAATATTCAACAAGCGGGAATTTCAGCTGCACCGCATTTATCTTGTGTTGCTTCTACAAAAGAAAATATTGCCGACATATTAACCGCGTATAAAAATAATGGGGTTTCAAAAATTGTTGCTTTACGCGGTGATTTACCCTCTGGAATGATGTCGGCAGGTGAATTTCGTTATGCGAATGAATTGGTTGAGTTTATTCGTTCTGAAACGGGCAATTTTTTTCAAATTCATGTCGCAGCGTATCCAGAAATTCATCCCCAAGCTAAAAGTGCAGGGGATGATTTTAAAAATTTTAAACGTAAAGTAAATGCAGGGGCTGATGCGGCAATTACTCAATACTTTTACAATGCCGATAGTTATTTTTATTTTCTGGATGAATGCGAAAAAAATGGCATTGATATTCCTATTGTGCCAGGTATTATGCCAATTACGAATTATTCACAATTATTTCGTTTCTCGGATATGTGTGGCGCAGATGTTCCTCGTTGGATGCGGAAACGTTTAGAACAATTTGGTGATGATAGTGATTCTATTTGTGCCTTTGGTGAAGAAGTTGTTACTAATTTATGTCAACGTTTACTTGAAAATGGCGCGCCTGGCTTGCATTTTTATACGATGAATAAATCTGCACCGATTAAGGCTATTTGGAACAATTTACAGCTTGATGTGTTAAGTTGATACGAAACCTGTTGTTAGAAATTTTAAAAATGTAAATTTGGAGTCCAAAACATATTTTGGACTCTCTCGTTCTACTGTTTTATAATCCCTTGTTTTTTATCTACTATTTGGGATAAATACCTAGTACAATGAGCGGTTTTGTTTGTTATATAGGACTTCAACGCACTTATGTTTGACCTTTCTTCTCATCATTCTAATTATAAAGATGATATTTTATCTGGCTTAACAGTCGCCTTAGCTCTTGTACCAGAGGCAATTGCTTTTGCCTTTGTTGCAGGTGTAAACCCACTCGTTGGATTGTATGCCGCTTTTATGGTCGGATTAGTGACAGCTATTTTTGGCGGTCGTCCTGGTATGATTTCTGGCGCAACAGGGGCGTTGGCAGTTGTTATGGTTGAGTTAGTTGCTCACCATGGGGTGGAATACTTATTTGCCGCTGTGGTTTTAATGGGCATTATTCAAGTGACCGCAGGTTTATTTCGGTTAGGTAAATTTATTCGCATGGTGCCACATCCTGTGATGCTTGGTTTTGTTAATGGGTTAGCGATTGTTATTTTCTTAGCCCAGTTACAAAATTTTAAAGCAAAAGATGCTAATGGGGTGCTTACTTGGATAACAGGCGAACCTTTATACTTATTATTGGGTTTGGTTGTTCTGACAATGGCTATTATTCATTTTTTACCTAAACTAACTCGAATTATCCCTTCTTCATTAGCCGCTATTTTAGTGGTAACAGGCTTGGTAATCGTTTTAAAATTAGATGTTAATACGGTGGGTGATTTAGCCTCTATTGCCGGCGGTTTTCCAACTTTTCATTTGCCCATGGTTTCTATGAGCTTAGAAACGTTATTGATTATATTGCCTTATTCTTTTATTTTTGCAGCCATTGGCTTGATTGAATCCTTGTTAACCTTACAACTTGTGGATGAAATTACCGAAACACGGGGTAAAGGTAATAAAGAATGTATTGCTCAGGGAGCGGCTAATATTATTACGGGATTTTTCGGCGGTATGGGGGGGTGTGCGATGATTGGTCAAAGTATGATTAATATTAATTCAGGGGGATTAGGACGTTTATCGGGAATTTCTGCGGCTTTATTTTTATTAAGCTTTATTTTATTTGGCTCAGAACTAATAGAAGTTATTCCTGTCGCCGCCTTAATTGGGGTGATGTTTATTGTGGTTATTGGGACATTTGAATGGTCAAGCCTCAGAATTTTAAAACAAATTCCTCGCGCTGATGCGTTTGTTATTATTTTAGTTTCAGGGGTTACGGTTGCGTCAGATTTAGCGGTCGCTGTCATTATTGGTGTTATTGTTTCTGCCTTAGTTTTTGCATGGGAAGCGGCACAGCGTATGGATGCAAAAACTTACACTAATGATGAGGGGGTTTTAGTCTATGAATTACACGGCCCTTTATTTTTTGGTTCAATTCATAGTTTTAATCAGCTATTCAATCCGCAAGATGATCCTAATGATGTGATTATTGATTTTCGCTATACGCATGTTCATGACCATTCAGGATTGGAAGCGATTGATGCACTTGCGATGCGTTATGCTAAGCAATCAAAAACATTACATTTAGTGCATTTAAGCCCTGAATGTAAACAGTTGTTAGGTCAGGCAGGTGATATGGTTGAGATTGATGTGAGTGAGGATCCTCACTACCATGTAGCGACTGATCGACTGGCTTAAAGCACTAAAAAGAGCCGACTGGGTGTCGGCTCTCCAAACCAAGGGTTAGTTAATTTTCTTTATTTTTTGTTGCAGAAGTTTCTGTCGTTTGTTTTTCGACTATTTTTTCTTTTTTAGCGACTGGATCAGATTTATTAGCTTGATTGGGTTCTGTTTTTTGAGTGACTTTCTCTTGAACTTTTTTGGGTTTCGCTGGGGTTGATGGATCTTTGGTTTCATTGTCCATGCTAAAGTCAACTTCTGGCTTTTTATAATTTGGGTTTCGTGGTTTTCTACGATTAGGCCCCCGTCGACGGTTTTGTCCCGATGGTTGTTTTTTCTTCTCAGTAACCCCTTTACTTTCAACCTCAGCGTTATTTTTTACTGCCGTATTTTCTCCCACTTTATCTTTAGTTTGCTGATTTTTGTTGTTATTGACATTATCAGCTTTTGATCCCTTTTCTATTTCAGTATTTTCTTTTGGTATTTCTGCTTTATTTCTATTATTACGTGGGTTTCTATTGTTATTACGTTTACGGGGTGGGCGATTTTTACGTTGATTATGGGGTTCATTTTCTGTCGTTTCTGGTGGCTTTTTATCCTCAGCTACCTTCGTGTCAGTTTTCGTTTCCGTAATTTCTGCATCACCAATTAATTTTTGCCAAAAACGGCGAATTAAGCCTGCAGATGTCTTTTTATTTTGTACAGGGGCAGGCATATTAGGTAAAAATTCTTTAATCGCTGCTGAGGCTGTTTTTTGACTCGATTGTTTAGCAAACTCAGGAATGGCAACGTCTTCTGTTTGAACCAGTGCATAACTAAGTTTTTCATCTCCTGCATCTTTAGTTTTAATACGATCTATATCATAAGCGGGGGTTTCTAAATGTTTGCTGGGTAATATAACCACGCCGACTTTTAAGCGTTTTTCTAATTCTTCTATGGCACTACGTTTTTCATTTAATAAAAAGGTCGCTGATTCTATAGGTAAGTGAGCAATGATTTTTTCACTGCCTTTTTTCATCGCTTCTTCCTCAATAATTCTAAGGACAGATAAAGCGACAGATTCTACATTCCGAATAGAGCCTTGTCCTTTACAACGTGGACAGGACAATTGGGTTGAATCACCTAAAGATGGACGGATACGTTGGCGTGACATTTCAAGTAAGCCAAAACGAGAAATACGGCTAGTTTGAATTCTAGCGCGGTCAATTTTTAAAGCCTCTTTCAAACGAATTTCAACGGCTCGCTGATTTCTATTTGTCAGCATGTCAATAAAATCAATAACAAATAAACCGCCTAAATCACGCAATCGAAGTTGGCGGGCAATTTCATCTGCGGCTTCTAAATTGGTATTGAGTGCGGTTTCTTCAATATCACCGCCTTTAGTCGAACGGGCTGAGTTAATATCAACGGAGGTTAAAGCCTCTGTATGGTCGATAACAATCGCTCCGCCAGAAGGAAGTGAAACTTCGCGTTTATAAGCCGTTTCAATTTGTGATTCAATTTGATAACGACTAAAAAGCGGTACATCGTCTTTATAGTGTTTCGCTCTGGATAAAAAATGTGGCATAACTTGTTTTAAAAAGGTTTGTACCAATTTAAAAGCACTTTCTTTATCAATTAAAATTTCTTCAATTTCATTGCGTAAGTGATCTCGTAAAGCACGAATGATGACATTACTTTCTTGAAAAATTAAAAAGGGGGCTTTTTGTTCGCTACCTGAACGTTCAATCGCTTGCCATAATTGCAATAAATAATCTAAATCCCATTGTAATTCTTCGGCACTTTTACCACAGCCTGCGGTACGAATAATCATACCCATTTCATCAGGAATTTCGAGCGCATTCATTATTTCACGTAATTCATTACGCGTATCGCCCTCAATACGGCGTGAAATTCCGCCTGCTTTGGGGTTATTGGGCATTAGGACTAAATAAGTCCCTGCAAGGCTAATATAAGTGGTTAGTGCCGCGCCTTTATTACCGCGCTCTTCTTTCTCAATTTGAACAACAATCTCTTGTCCTTCTTTGAGATTATCTTTTGTTGTTGCTCGACTACTTTTACCTGTTTTAGGGTCAGACCGATAAAGTGGCGAAATTTCTTTAAATGGTAAAAAGCCATGCTTTTCAGCACCATAGTTAATAAACGCCGCTTCTAAACTTGGTTCGACACGGGTAATAATTCCTTTGTAAACATTTGATTTTTTTTGTTCTTTTGAGGGAATTTCAATGTCAAAATCGTAAAGTTTTTGACCATCTACCAAAGCAACACGCAGTTCTTCTGGTTGCGTGGCATTGATAAGCATTCTTTTCATTATGTATCCTTGGTAACTTTTGCTTTGTTTTTAGGTTTATTGATGGGTTTTAACATCTAAATATTGGGTATAAAAAGGTGTGATCCCCTTTTTTAAGTGATTATTAAAGGTCTTAAGTTGCCGTAAAAACGGGTTTTTTCTTAAGTAGGAAAAATCCTTAACCTAAAATATAACTGACAGGTCTTGTTTGTTTCATTGCGCTAAAGTTTGTATAGGAGACAAAGAGGGCAATGTATGCCTGAGTAAAAAAATCCAACGATTGATGTTAGTCAATAAACGCTATCCTAAACGAAGCATTCTCACTCATCATGGGTTGAGTGATAAAACCCGACTAATTCTTATAATTCCACGGAGAACATCACTTTATTTTCTAGGGGATATTATTTAGTTTATTTTAAAATAAACCTACCTAATATAACAATCTTAACCGCTTGCATCAATTTAAAGCCGCAAATTATGAAAATTACGGTATCATTTAGCAAATGAATATTGATAAAAATGAAATTAAACCCCAAGTTAAGTGGGTTGATATTGATGAAGAATCAGCGGGACAAAGGCTGGATAACTTTTTAATTACCCGCTTGAAAGGCGTGCCTAAAAGTCGGATTTACCGCATTATTCGTAAGGGAGAGGTTCGGGTTAATAAGGGGCGAATTAGTATAAAGTACCGTCTTGTCTGTGGAGATAGGGTTAGAATTCCGCCTGTTAGAATGACTGAAAAAAGTGAGTCAGTATTTGTTCAATCGGCGTTAAGACTGAGTTTAGAAAATGATATTCTCTTTGAAGATGAGTTTTTAATTGCTTTAAATAAACCCTCAGGTTTTGCTGTTCATGGTGGTACCGGGGTTGATTCAGGGGTGATTGAAGCATTAAGAGTGCTTAGACCTGATGCGCGTTTTCTTGAATTGGTTCACCGACTGGATAAAGAAACCTCAGGGTGTTTGTTGATTGCAAAAAAACGGCGTGCTTTACGCGCTTTGCATGAATTATTTCGAGGGGAAGGGATTGAGAAAACTTATTTAGCCTTACTAGTCGGTTGCTGGCAACGTAAAAAACAATGGGTAGATGTGCCTTTATTAAAAAATATTGCCAAAAGTGGTGAGCGTATGGTAATAGTGAGTAAAACAGGTAAACAGGCGCAAACTTTTTTTAGGCGTATTCAGCGATTTCAAAATGCAACCTTAGTTGAAGCGAGTCCAAAAACAGGACGCACGCATCAAATTAGGGTTCATGCGGCGCATTTAGGGCATCCTATTGTGGGTGATGGGCGTTATGGTGAGGATAAGATTAATCAGCAATTTAAACAAAAGGGGTATAAACGTCTATTTCTTCATGCTAAAAAATTGAGTTTTCCTCATCCTAATACAGGTGAAATAATGACTTTTGAAGCCCCTTTACCTCTTGTTTTAACGACTTTGTTGAACCATGAAAAAACGCCTTAAAAGTATTATTATAGCTATACTAACCGTTGCACTGCTTAAATCAAACAGCAAAATTACTTGAACTTATAAAAAATTAATTCAATGGAAAATCAAAATACTCAATCACATTCTTCAAAAACCCCCACATGGGAACGAGAAATACTTGAAAAAGTTGCTTTAGCGGCAGTTGACGAACAACGACGTAGTCGCCGCTGGAGTAATTTCTTTAAATCATTAATGTTTATTTATTTATTAGGAATCATTGCAGTGGCATTTTATCCTAAATTTGAACAAGGATTTACAGGAAGCGGTCAACCTCATGTTGCCGTCATTGATATTTTAGGGGTTATTGCTGATAATGAAGATGCTAATGCAGAAGATATTATTAGAGGATTAAGAAATGCGGTAAAAGATAGCCAAACAAAAGGCATTATTTTAAACATTAATTCTCCTGGTGGAAGTCCTGTGCAATCTGCCTATATTTATGATGAAATTAGGCGCATTAAAGAAGCGCATCCTGATTTACCTATTCACACCGTAGTGGGTGATATTTGTGCCTCGGGTGGTTATTATATCGCCTCAGCCAGCGATAAAATTTTTGTGAGTCCTGCCAGCATGATTGGTTCAATTGGCGTTATTATGAATGGTTTTGGTTTTGTCGGTATTTTGGAAAAATTAGGGGTAGAACGTCGTTTGTTGACCGCAGGCACTCATAAAGCTATGCTTGACCCCTTTTCACCGAGTAATGCCGTTGAAACGCAACATATGCAGACCTTATTAGATGAAGTGCATCAACAATTTATTGAAGCCGTTCGTAGAGGACGCGGAAAACGATTAATTGAAACAGAGGATACTTTTTCGGGGTTAATTTGGACAGGGGAAAAAGGCGTTAAACTGGGACTTGCTGATGGCTTTGGTACGATTGATAGTGTTGCCAAAGATGAAATAGGCACGAAAAGAAAAGTTAATTTTACCCCACAGAAAAAATTATTAGATGAATTAATGGGCGAGTTAGGCACATCCTTCTCCCATACGATAAACAGTGCTTTTCATTCCATCTCTTTACGATAATTATTTTCTTATGTGATATTTTTATCTAAGTACAATACCATGGATGGTTTCCCTTTATTAAAATGTTGGAATAACCATGAAGAATATTCTCCAAGCCATTATTTTATCTGCCTTATTTTTACAAATTTCTGTTGCTAAGACCGAAGAAAATATAGCACCTATGACACTCGATCAAGCCACTAAAAAAGTAACAGAAGGAACTGAAAGTAAAGTTTTAAGTGCGGAAACTAAAATAGTCAAAGATAAAAAAATTCATGTGATTAAAATTCTGACAAAAAAAGGGCGTATTCAGCATATTAAGATTGATGCTGAAACAGGGAAAGAAATTAAATCATTAAAAGAAAATAAAACTGAAGATAAATAAAAATGCGTCTTTTAATCGTTGAAGATGAAAAAATACTTTGTCAGCAAATACAACAATTTTTTATAAAGAAACGCTTTGTTGTTGATAAAGCTTATAGTGGTAAAGAAGGTTATTATCTAGCAAAAGAATATCCCATTGATGTGGCTATTATTGATATAGGATTACCTGATTTTTCAGGTATGACCTTAATTAAACGCTTACGAAAAAATAACATTAATATTCCTGTATTATTATTAACTGCACGTAATCGTTGGCAAGATAAAGTCGAAGGACTTGAGGCGGGGGCAGATGATTATTTAGCTAAACCTTTTCATTACGAGGAGCTTGAAGCGCGAGTCAATGCTTTAATTCGTCGTTCTACAGGAAACGCCCAGCCCACTTTGAATTACAAAAATATTAAATTAGATACACTAACTCAAACTGTTTCGGTGAATAATGAAGTTGTAGAATTAACAGCTTTCGAATATAAAGTATTAGAATATTTAATGTTTCGTAAAGGTGAAATTATTTCTAAAATGGTATTAACCGATCACATCTATAATGAAGACTTTGATCGTGACAGTAATGTTATTGAAGTTTTTATTGGTCGTTTGAGAAAAAAAATAGACCCAGAGGGAATAACTAAGCCAATAGAAACTTTACGTGGTCGCGGTTATAGAATTTCTAAAGAATAGGAATTGAAGTTATATGACAGACTTAATATAAACAGTAGAATTAATTAAAAAACATTCTGTCTTAAATTCAGCTACTCAATTTCTTCTATAAACGTATTTTCTATTGGCGTTTGGACATAATGTTTTTTATTGTCCCAAAAATAATAATAGCCTTTGAGGTTTGAAGTTACTTTACCATTTTTAATAATCCAGCTTTTATTAGTAGAACCATTTGCATAGGTTATTTTATAGTTCCCATTTAAATATTCAACTGCCTTTCTTGAGAGCTGATTTTGTTGATCTCCTGTACACGCAGTTAATAATATAAACAAGGGGATTAATTTAAAAACATTCATGTTTTTTCCTTTTATTTTTTATACATAAAATAGGGAGTGAGTAACACAATTTATAATTTTTCTTTAACAAGCTGATAAATTTCATCGGTGGTAACATCAATTCCAACTAATAAGCCTTCTAGTTCGGTCAGCACTTTTTGAGTAAAAATTTTATCTTTAATATTACTGGTATTAATATAAACATTCAACGCCGCACTTTTTAAACCTGCATAAGCTGTCATTACCGCAACCCCTGCATCACTAATAACCGCTAAACTGCCTTTATCTGCCGCAATGCCACTTAAATTAATGGCATCAACACAAGTACGAACACAATCTAAAGGTACTAGGGTTGCTTCTTTTAATACCTGTTGAATTTTTTCACTACGTTGCACTTGTTCTGTAGTCGTAGTTTTAGGCAGACGATAACATGCCATGATTTTATCAAAAACCTCAATATCAGCTTTCATCATTGCGGTTAATTCTTTACGCAACTTTTCTGATTTTTCCAATAAGGCTTTCATTTCGTTCTCAACAGCGGCATAATCTTTTTTACCCAGCGTTAAATGACAAACCATACTGGTTAATGCCGCTGATTGCGCGCCCATCATAGCAGCGACACATCCTCCTCCAGGCGTTGCTGCTTTACTGGCTAATTCATCTAAAAAAACTTCGATTGATTTATCTTTTATTTCCATAAGTATTTTAAATTTAACTTTTATTGTTCAAAAAAAAAGACAACCCAAAGGTTGCCTTTTTTAACCCTAATAAGATGTATGCAATTAAATTAAAGTTTTTCTTTAATTCTCGCTGCACGTCCTGTTAAGTTACGCAAATAATATAGTTTTGCACGACGAACCGCACCACGACGCTTGACGGTAATATCATTGATAATTTGGCTATGTGTTTGAAAAACACGCTCAACCCCTTCACCATAAGAAATTTTTCTAACGGTAAACGCAGAGTTTAAACCACGATTACGTTTTGCAATAACAACGCCTTCAAAAGATTGCAATCTTTCACGCTCGCCTTCTTTGACTTTAACCCGAACCACAACTGTATCCCCTGGGTTAAAATTTGGCACATCTTTTTTCAGTTGTGCTGTTTCTAATTCATTAATAATATTACTCATACCACACCCTATTTAACTTCAAATTTAAATTCTTCTAACAACGCATCCTGCATTGCGGTTAATTTTTTATGCTTCAATAAATCAGCGCGTTTACGCCATGTTTGCCCTAAAGCCTGTTTCATACGCCAACGGGCTATTTTTGCGTGATTACCACTTAACAAAACCTGCGGAACAGCACCTACTTTCGCTAATTGTTCAGGTCGTGTGTAATGCGGACAATCTAAAATACCTTCACTATATGAGTCCTGTTTCGCAGAATTTTCATCCCCCAAGACCCCTGGAATGAGTCGGGTAATGGCATCAACAATAATTAACGCGCCTAATTCTCCCCCACTAATGACATAATCCCCTAGTGACCACTCATCATCACAAACCGTCTTAATAAAGCGTTCATCTATGCCTTCATAACGACCTGCAACTAAAATTAATTGCGCTACTTCAGTCGTTGTTGCGGATAATAATGATTGATTAACAGGTTTTCCTTGGGGAGACAAACAAATAACTTTACAATTTTTAATCCTGATGTTATTTTTTGCATCATGAACCGCATCCGCCAAAGGTTGGTACTTCATGACCATGCCAGGCCCGCCACCGTAGGGTCTATCATCAACAGTGCGATGTTTATCGTGGGTATAATCTCTTGGATTCCAGACCGATAAACCCACTAATTTATTTTCAATGGCCTTACCTGTCACGCCATAGCTTGCCGCTTTAGTGACCATTTCAGGAAACAAGGTAATAACATCAAAGTGCATTTTAAAAATCGCTATCCCAGTCAACACGCATCAATCCTATTTCAAGGTCAATGTTCACAACGGTTTCTGGTTGCAAAAAAGGAATAAGTCGTTCTCTATCCCCTTTGATGATAAGCACATCATTTGCCCCTGTTTCTAGTATCGAATCAACAACACCAAGCTTTGTACCCTCTACAGTTTCAACTTTTAAACCGATTAGATCATGCCAATAATATTCATCATTGTCTGTTGCAGGTAGCAAGGCTTTGTCGATTTGGATTTCATAACCCACTAAAGTTGCTGCGGTATCTCTATTGGAGATACCTTTTAAGCGAGCTGTAATTATTTTACCTTGGCTTTTACCGCTAATTAACTCAACTTCAAGAAGTTCGTTATTTTTTTTTAATCGCCAAGGTGAATAATTTAAAATATTTTCACGTGGGTCTGTAAAAGAAAAAATCTTTAAAGCCCCTTGAAGACCAAAAACACCCGATATTTTACCAACAGTGATGACTTCTGAAGACAAAACTAATTACGCAGCAACAGGTGCTGTTTCTACTTTTTTATGGTCTTTAATTAAACGTGCAACACGATCAGAAGGTTGTGCGCCATTTGATTTCCAGTGATCTATTCGTGACATATCTAAACGTAATCTTTCTTCTTGTCCTTTTGCAAAAGGGTTAAAAAAACCGAGACGTTCAATATAGCGTCCATCACGACTGTTACGACCATCAGTCACAACAATATGATAAAATGGACGGTTTTTCGCGCCACCGCGAGAAAGACGAATGCGTACCATTGATAAGTTCCTTAAACAATAATCAAAAAATTAATCAGTCTATGTTACGCGATTTTTTAAAGATGTGAAGTATAAATTGAAAAAAATTGTAAAATAATTTCTAATAACGTGGGTTTTTTATAAAAAATTATTCTAAAATTTGTTTTAAAAAGGGAATGGTTAATTTACGTTGCGCTGATAAAGTTGCTTTATCCAGTTGCTCTAGCAAAATCCACATAGAGGGTAAATCACTGGCATAATGGGTCACCAGAAAATGTCCTACTTTCCTAGAAATGGTAATTCCCATATAACTTGCTTTGTGAATCAATGCGGTAATTATTTCACTTTGTTCTAAGGGGGTTAGTTTTAAAGACAATCCAGAGTTAAGACTATTTTTCAAATCAGGCAATTTAACCTCAATCTCTTTTGGATTAATGCGAGCGGTGAGGATTAGGCGATTATTGTTTTCTGCATCTTGATTTAAAAAATTTAAAAAAGCTTGCTCCCAATCTAAATTTCCTATAATTTCATTGATATTATCGAAACAGACTAGCTTAACGTCTTCTAAATTTTCTAGCATGGATAAGCTAGGCAGACGTTTTTCTTCAAAAGGATAATAAAAAGGGTTCATGCCGTGTTGATGTGCAAACTGACAACAGGCTTGTAGTAAATGACTTTTGCCTAAAGCTGCCTCGCCATGAAGAAATATTTGTCGCTCACCTGCCCCTAATATTAGTTTTTGTAATTGGGAGATGATTTCTTGATTAGATGCAGTAAAAAAGGTGTTAAAACCTTGATTTGCCTGAAATTCAAATGCAAGTGGAAATTGAATGCTCATAATTTAGGGGGTCTTTTTTCTAAAGCGTACATAAAAACTCGCCCCAAAAAAAAGTAATAAACTAAAGATAACTTCAAGTAGTGCTAATAATCGTTGATCGGCACTGACAAAACTTTCAACTGAACCGTGAATAAAATAAAGTAAGCTCACATAAGCCGCCCACGCACAGCTTTTAGGCTTTGCATTCAGTAACCCTTTAAGTGGTAATAATAATGGGGTTATCATTACTATTAAGACTAAAGAGACAGGAAAATACACGGAGGGAGATAAAAAGGTATTCCATGCCATTAGTAATAAAAATAATCCAAAATAGCCTATTAACGCAGCATAATAAAAATAACGTGGATTCATAAGGTTAATTTAAGGGCAGTGTTTGCTAATCTAAACCCCAAGGCCTTACAAATATTTTTTTCATGGTGACTTAGATCAATATTATCTTTTGATAAATGGCTTGCGCCATAAGGTGTTCCGCCTGTGGTTGTTTCTCTGAGTGAATCTTCACAATAGGGAACACCCATTAAAATCATTCCGTGGTGCATGAGCGGCAACATCATAGATAACAGGGTACTCTCATGTCCGCCGTGCATACTGCCTGTTGCCGTAAACACAGCGGCAGCTTTTCCCGTCAATGCGCCTGACAACCAAATTTCGGTGGTGTTATCAATAAAATATTTTAAGGGGGCTGCCATATTACCAAAATGGGTCGGGCTACCTAAAGCTAATCCATTACAAACTTTTAAATCTTCTAAGGTTGCATAAGGCGCGCCTGTTGATGGAATCTTATCGGCAGTTTGTTCACAAACGGCTGAAATGTCTGGCACAGTGCGTAATACCGCTTCAACGCCGTTTACAGATTCAATACCTCTTGCAATCTGGTTTGCCATTTTTTCAGTCTGTCCATCGCGGCTGTAATAAAGCACTAAAATTTTTATCATGTTAATTACGCTAAGATGGCTAAAACAGCTTCTGGCGGTCTACCTATCGCCGCTTTTTCATTTGCTAATACAATCGGACGCTCAATTAATTTAGGGTGTTTCACCATGCTGTTAATTAAGCTTTCACGCGATAAAGATTCATCGGCTAAATTAAGTTCTTTATAAATCGCTTCTTTTTTTCGCATTAATTCACGCGGTTCTATGGCTAATTTTTGCAAAATATTATCAAGCTGTTGTACTGATAATGGGGTTTTTAAATAGTCAATAATCGTCGGTTCTATGCCGTTGTCTTTGAGCAATTGTAAGGTTTGCCTAGATTTACTACAGCGTGGATTATGAATGAGGGTAATACGCATGGTTTGCATTCTTAGATAACATAAAACCGTTATAATAACATTTTGTGTTACTAACGGCTCGTAAAGCTATGAAATTACCTGATTATTCTTCTGCACGTGTTCTCGTTGTTGGCGATTTAATGTTAGATCGCTATTGGCATGGATCAACCTCCCGTATTTCATCTGAAGCACCCGTTCCTGTGGTTCATGTTAATAATGATGAGCAACGTGCAGGGGGGGCGGGTAATGTTGCCTTGAATATTGCCAGCTTGGGCGCAAAAATTTCATTAATGGGCTTTGTGGGTAAGGATGATGCTGCGACGGCATTAACAACTTTGCTAGAAGATGTAGGGGTTCTATGTATTTTTGAAACCTTAAATGATTTTTCTACCATCATTAAATTACGGGTGATGAGTCGTCATCAACAGTTAATTAGGATGGATTTTGAGGATGGATTTCATGAGGTTGATGATAGTTTTTTATTGCATCGCTATCATGCAGAACTAGAACAAGCGCAGGTGGTGATTTTATCCGATTATGGTAAAGGAACATTAAGTGATATTGAGCGGTTTATTACGTTAGCCAGAAAAATGAATAAACCTGTATTAATCGACCCTAAAGGCTCTGATTTTAGTCGTTATCAAGGGGCATCGTTAATAACGCCTAATTTAAGTGAGTTTGAAGCGGTTGTGGGTATTTGTACTGATGAGTCACAAATAGTTGCAAAAGGAATGCAATTATTAGGAGAATTAAATTTAGGCTCGTTATTAATTACGCGTGGGGAACAAGGAATGACTTTATTAGTTAATGGAGAGCCACCGCTCCATTTACCAACCCATGCGCGTGAAGTTTTTGATGTGACAGGCGCAGGTGATACGGTTATTTCAACCTTAGCCGCCAGTCTTGCGGCAAATACCACTTTAATTAAAGCGACTACCTTAGCTAATATTGCCGCAGGGATTGTGGTACGAAAAATGGGAACGGCAACAGTAACTATTGATGAGTTTAATTATGCCCTAAGTGGTGAACGCGCTCATCATCGAGGCGTAGGTACATTACTAGAAATTTTAAAATCAATGACTTATGCAAAAAGTAAGGGTGAGAAAATTGTTTTAACCAATGGTTGTTTCGACATTTTACATTTGGGACATATCACTTATTTAAAACAAGCAAAAGCCTTAGGTCATCGCTTAGTCGTGTTAGTGAATAGTGATGAATCAGTTAAACGCTTAAAGGGCGAGAGCCGTCCTATTAATAATTTAAAACAACGCATGGAAATGTTAGCCGCCTTGGAATGTGTCGATTGGGTTATGCCTTTTACCGAAGATACCCCGCAACAGGTTATTGCGCAGTTATTACCTGATATTTTGGTTAAAGGCGGTGATTATACGGATATTACGACGATTGCAGGACATAAAGAAGTGCTAGAAAACGGCGGTGAAGTCAAAGTTTTAAGCTTTGTTGATGGGCATTCAACCAGTCGTATTATTGAAACGATTAGGGCAAAAGATAATGACTAGAGAAAATTTTTTAGAGCGTGCGCAACAGTATTGGTTACTTGCTCGTTTTGATAAACCGATTGGAATGTTAATTTTATTATGGCCCGCTTTATGGGCATTATGGGTTGCAAGTAATGGGCAACCTGATTTACTGGTTTTAACAGTTATTTGTTTGGGGGTTATTTTAACGCGTGCCGCAGGCTGTGTGATTAATGATTATGCGGATCGTGATTTTGACCCCCATGTTGAACGAACGCAGCAACGACCCATTGCCTCAGGAAAAGTTACGCCTTCAGAGGCGTTAAAATTATTTGCGGTATTAATTGGGATTGCTTTTACGCTGGTTTTATTGCTAAATCAGCTCACAATTTTTTTATCCTTAATCGGCGCGTTTTTAATTGCTAGTTATCCATTTATGAAACGTTATACTCATTTACCGCAAGCGTATTTAGGCATTGCTTTTGGTTGGGCGATTCCGATGTCATTTGCCGCTCAAATGGGGACGATTCCAGCGGTTGCTTGGCTTATGTATTTAGCGGTGGCTTTATGGGCAATTGTTTATGACACCATGTATGCGATGGTTGATAAAGAAGATGATTTAAAAATTGGAGTCAAATCAACCGCGATTTTATTTGGCAATAAAGAACGTGAAATTATAGGGTTATTACAAATAATTATTTTAATTTTATTGGTTATAATCGGGTTGGCACAAGCGTTAGGTGGATTTTATTATTTGGGTTTGTTTATTGGCGCGGGTTTGTTTATTTATCAACAAAAATTAATTTTTCATCGTAAAAAATATTTGTGCTTTAAAGCTTTTTTAAATAATAATTATTTCGGATTAGCGGTATTTGTTGGTTTAATAGTTGACTATTGGTAATATTTGATGAGAATTTATATCATCTCCCCTATAACCTTGGTCAGATTATTGTCAATGAAACCGATATTACACCGTGTGAGGTTTTAAAAGCTAATTTTAGCCGTGAACCTTCATTAGAATTAGTCTTTAAAGATGAAACGGGTTTAGAGTTTAAAAAGACCCGCGTCATCATGAGGTTGGAACGCGGTTTAAACAAAATGATCAATCAAGCTCAAAAGCAGGATTTGGTTTTGGTGTATTATTCAGGGCATGGGAAGCAAAGTAAATCGGGGCAATTATATTTAACCAATTTAGATACTGAAGTCGCTATTTTATGATGATAATAAATCAACGAAATAATGCTATTCATATTATTAGCGCGTGAAAAGCCAATTCAAAGGAGTTAAACAATGATAACTTATCAAAGCGATTTTTATCAATGGACACAACAGCAAGCAGCATTACTTAAATCTAAGCAATTTAATCAACTTGACTTTGAGAACTTGATTGAGGAAATAGAAAGCATGGGGATAAGCGAAAAACGCGAACTAATGAGTCGTTTAACTATTTTGCTAGGGCATTTATTAAAATGGAAAATTCAGCCAGAAAAACGTAGTCATAGTTGGCGAGCAACCATTGCGGTACAAAGGATAGATCTGAAAGAGCATTTAAGTGATAATCCCAGTTTAAAGCATCAATTAGATGAACGTTTTCAAGACTCTTACCAAAAAGGTATTTTATTGGCAGTGAAGGAAACAGAATTACATCCCTCTAAATTTCCCAAAAAACCACCTTTTTCACTAGAAAATACCTTTGATGACGATTATTATCCTGAATAATTAAGGCAACCGTGTAAGAGTGACCTACACGGCTATATAATGCAAGCTAATGACTTTTTTAGATAGCTGTATTATTATTGATTATATCAATGGGAAACTAACTATTAATGAATTATTAAAACAAAAATATTGTATTAATTCTATCGTAGATATGGAAGTTTGTGTTGATGCAGAAAATAAAAGAGAATTAAATCCTATCAATAAAAATTTAGATACTAAGATAGATTAACGTTAGTCAATCCATTCAAGCTGCCTTCTTAATCACGCCTATGCAAAATACCTTAAACAAACTTATCAATGCCGCAAATCAAATTATCCTCGGTAAAGAGCTTCAAATTCGTCTCGCGCTTTGTTGTTTATTTTCTAAAGGTCATCTGTTGATTGAAGATATTCCAGGGGTTGGAAAAACCACACTCTCCCATACACTGGCTAAATTATTAGGCTTAAATTATCAACGGATTCAATTTACCAGCGATATTTTACCCGCAGATATTATTGGCTGTTCTATTTTTAATGCCGACAAACATCAGTTTAGTTTTCATAAAGGCCCTATTTTTAATCAAATGATTTTAGCCGATGAGATTAACCGTTCAACACCAAAAGCGCAAAGTGCTTTATTAGAAGCAATGGAAGAACAACAAGTCACCGTTGAAGGAAAAACCTATGCGTTATCAACGCCTTTTTTTGTCATTGCCACCCAAAATCCTAATCATCAAATTGGTACATTCCCCTTACCCGAATCACAATTAGATCGTTTTTTAATGCGTATTGAATTAGGCTATCCTAATTACCAAGCAGAACGTAATTTATTAATGGGTGAAAACCGTCAACAACTCATTAGTGTTTTAAAAACCCAAGTTTCTCCTGAACAATTGGTTGCCATACAAAAACACTGCGCTCAAATTCATGCTTCATCGGCATTACTTGATTATGTTCAAGCACTCATTAATTACAGTCGAGAATCAACTGAGTATAATGAAGGTTTATCCCCTCGTGCAGGGGTTGGATTATTAGCCGCTGCGAAAACTTGGGCATTTATGCACAACCGTGATGCCGTTTTACCCGACGATGTACAGGCCGTTTTACCTGCTGTTGCCGCACATAGATTAAAACAAGGGCATACCAATTCTGAAGAAATCATTGCCCCATTATTAAATAAGGTAGCGATTCCTTGAGCCTACAAAAATCCCGCTGGAAAAATTTATTCCAAAGAAAACGGATTGATAAAGAAAACGTGACGTTAAGTCATCAGCGTATTTTTATTCTTCCTACCCGAAAAGGATTAGGGTTTGGATTGCTGGTTTTTTTATTGTTGGTGATTGCTTTTGTTTACAATAATAACCTCGCTTATTTATTATGTTTTTTATTAGCCAGCATATTTTTTATTAGCATTCTTCATACCTTTAAAAGTCTTCTTGGACTCATTATTTCCGCAGGAAAAGCCCATGCAGCTTACGCGGGTGAGGCGGTTATTTTTGATATTTATCTTGATAACCCCAGTACTGAAAAACGTTTTAATTTACAAATATCCTTAGAAAATTCTAAAACACTTGATCTTAATTCAAAACAAAAATGCCTGATTAAGTTAGAATCGACGACCACCCAACGAGGTTGGCATCACTGTAAACCCATTACCCTATCTTGTAGTTATCCTTTTGGATTATTTAGTGCCTGGACTGTCGTACATTTTGAAACCAAAGCACAGGTCTACCCAAAACCTTATGCAGAAACATTACCTTTTCCTAAAATAGCCACAGACCAACAGCAGTCTGGAAATCAAAAAGGGCAGGGGGATTTTTACGGTTTAAAATCTTATCAAGAAGGGGATTCTATACGAGATATACATTGGAAAAGTATGGCTAAGGGACAAGGATTATATAGTAAAGATTATAGGGGGGATGTATTAACCGAACTTTGGCTAGATTATGCACAAACCCCAGCTTATGAAAAAGAAGAACGTTTAAGTCAATTATGCCGCTGGGTCATTGATGCCGATAATTTAGGCTTACAATATGGTTTCATACTTGGTAAATTAAGAATACAACCTAGCTTAGGTGATAGCCATTTGAAAAAATGCTTAACCGCTCTCGCGCTTTATTGATATAGTGCAATACGATACCTAATTTATTTAAAGTCATGCCACTAGAAAATAATCAACGCCCCCTTATTTTTTTATTAAGTTCTGTTGCCTTAATTACTTTACCGCATTTTTGGCATATTCCTTTGCCTATTTTTGGATTTTTTTGTGTGATGCTCTTATGGCGTTTTATTGCTATCTGGAAAATACATTGGTTACCACACCAATTAATTCTATTGTTACTTATTGTTGGTGGTATCGCACTCTTACTCAGCCATTTCCATAGTTTTCTTGGGCGAGATGCAGGGACTAGTTTATTTGTTATTGCTTTATCCCTTAAATTATTAGAAATAAAACAAGACCGTGATTTATATTTAATCAGTTATTTAGCCTTCATTATTGCCAGCTCACAATTTTTATTTGAGCAAAGTATTTTAATGGCGGTTTATATTTTATTTGTCTGTGGGGCTTTATTAACCACTTTAATCATCATCAATACCCAACAACCAAAAACACGAGAGCTTATCAAGAAATCAGCGATTATTATGGCGCAAGCTTTACCGATGACCTTGGTCTTATTTTTCCTTTTTCCGCGTATTCAAGCCCCTGATTGGGTGTTTTTTAATGATCCTAATGCAGGGGCTAAAACGGGATTAAGTAATACATTAGAACCAGGTTCTATAACTAATCTTGCACTCTCTGCTGAACTTGCTTTTCGAGTTAAATTTGAAAATGATGATATTCCCCCGCCCAGACAACGCTATTGGCGTGGCCCTGTGTATTCATACACCGATGGGAAACGTTGGACTGAATCATGGCAATATGCCTATGCGTCGCGTATGGACACCCCTAAATTTAGTGGTAAAGCCTATCAATACACCTTATTACTCGAGCCGCAAAATAAAAACTGGGTTTACGCATTGGACATGCCAGCACAATTTTCAAGCGATATTTATAAAAACCAACATCACCAACTCATTAGCAAAAAACATTCAACGAATCGTAATGAATATAAGTTGGTTTCCTACCCTAATTACAATACGGGCTATCTCACTAAAGGGGAATTTTTAGAAAACACCCAACTCCCTGCGCCGCCTTCTGAAAAATTAAATACGTTAGTTCAACAATTAAAAGGCTTTGAGGGCGCGAATGAAACGTTTATTAACAATTTACTACACTATTTTAAAACGGAAGATTTTTATTACACGCTTTCGCCGCCCTTAATGGAAAAAAACCCCATAGAAACTTTTTTATTTGAAACCCATCGTGGTTTTTGTAGTCACTATGCAACAAGTTTTGTGTATTTAATGCGTATTGCTCATATTCCAGCACGAGTTATTGGGGGTTATCAGGGCGGAGAATTTAATCGTGTGGGGAAATTTTTAGAAATAAGGCAAGCTGATGCGCATGCTTGGGCAGAAGTTTGGTTAGAAAACAAAGGTTGGGTACGCGTTGATCCCACCGCAGCCGTTGCACCAGAACGCGTTGAACAAGGTGTCGATATAGCCAAACAACTGTCTCAGGGCGCAGTCAATTTTATTTCATTTACTAATAAAAACTACGGTTGGTTAAAAAAATCGCGGCAACTTTGGCTAAGTCTTGATTACAGCTGGCAACGTTGGGTCGTCCAATATAATACAGGCAATCAATCCCGTTTTTTATCATCGTTCGGCATTAATAATTTAAAAACAATGCTTCACTGGATGATAGGACTCATTATTTTTATTACGTCACTTTTAGCCGTTTATTTATTTAAAAACAGCCCTCGTTCCACCGATAAAGCCGCATTATATTATTTAAAGTTTTGTCGAAAACTTGCTAAAGCGGGGTTACCCAGACAAATGAATGAAAGTGCCAATGATTTTGCGATAAGAGTGAAACATCATTTCCCAGAACAGCAGCAACATATTACTAAGATTACACGCTTATATAATCAATTACGCTATGGAAAATCCCCCTCTAAAATTAAGCTAAAGCAATTACAACAAGCGGTTAATCAATATAAAGCCAAATAGCTTATCCCTAATAACATTGTAAAATAAGTCTGACTTTATCAAAATCCTGTTTTTTTGCATCTTGCTCTTTAATCCAAAAATAAAGCATTCCACAATCGCCCCAGATCATTTCAGCATTCTCATCCGTATCTAATTGTAATAAAAGTCGCCAATCATTTTTATTACATTGCCCATTTTGTGCGTTTAATTGTTGGCACTTTTGCTCCATACTGTCATCTTGAATACAATCTGGAAAGCCTGATACTTGATGTGCAGGTTGATCCCCTATTTCTCTATCAAAAAGTTCAGCATAAGCCTCTTTTTGAGAGGCATTTAAATTTAAATTAATCACTTCCGCTCTTTGAGGGCTAGGTAATTGTTCAATTTTAATCGCTTCTAAATAAATAGGTTCAAACTGAAATTCTTCAACTAAATTGACGGGAAAATCAGCTTCTGTATCACTATGTTTAAAATAAATAACCTTCCATAATTCATTATCATCAACCTCAAGTCCTGAAGGCATGGTGTCAACATCATAAAAAAATAATAAGAAACCTGTCTTCGGTAGCCAATCTATGTTTAATCTTGTGGCGAGTTCTGCTAGATCTAATTGTGCTATAAAAGGCAGTGGTTCATTATCAATATGTGGCCATTGAAATGATGCGTCTTCAACATAAGGCTTGCCACCTAGCTTGGTATTCGTCATAGTTTCAGTATGAGAAAGTCTTAAGGCAGATTGATATAAATGACTGACTTGAGGTTTTAACTGTTCCCATTTTTTTTGTAAGTTAATTAAACGCATTTGACACCTAGGAGGAAAATAGTTATGTGAAGATTTTTATAATTTTACGCTATTTCTTATTTTCTTTTAAGCAAAAAAAAACCAGCATTTAAGCTGGTTTTTCATTAACAATGGTGCCGATGGCCGGACTTGAACCGGCACAGCTTACGCCACTACCCCCTCAAGATAGCGTGTCTACCAATTCCA
>CAYROI010000004.1:48434-54159 GCA_964425835.1 uncultured Methylococcaceae bacterium | reverse complement strand
ATCCAATAACTGATTGAAATCAAAAGGGCGAATGAGGTAATCATTAACAGAACTATTTTCTAAAACATAAGTAATTGCCACAGCTTCGGTCTGTTTTTCAAAAACAGCCAAAGTGGCTTGTGGTTTGATATATTCATCCAATAATTGCAGTTGTCTTAATTTACCCACAACATCTTGGTTATCTATATCAATCAGCATTAAGGTCACTTGATGCACTAAATTTAATGAGCCAATATCCTCACCATGAGGATAGCCAACCAGTTGGTACTTTTTATAAGGGGCAAGTAAATTACGCAATAATTCAAAATGTATCCGATCATCATAAAAATAAACTAAACGATGGGGCGTATAATAATCATTACGACCATAGCAATTAAAACTCAAAGGGAAGTCTATATAAAACACACTGCCCACATTTAATTCACTGCGAACACTCAATGAACCTGACATTAACCCTATAAGTCGTTTGCAACCACTTAAACCAATGCCATTGCCTTCTATGCTACTTTGTTGTTTTTCATCTAGGTTTCTTACAAAAGGTTGAAAGATACTATCAATGGTCTTATCACTAATGCCAATCCCTGTATCTTTGATACAAATTCGCAATTTTTCAGGTAAAACTTTATATCGAATAACGATACACCCTTTTTCTTTATTATATTTAATGGCATTATTGACCACATTAATAATAATTTGTTGAAAACGTTTATGATCAATTTTAGCTTTTACAGGATACGAAATAAGATTGAAAATTTTAATGTCATGTTTTTTCGCAATCGGCTCTAACCAGCTTAAGCAATCACTAATGACGGTATTAATGGGTAAGGATTGCGTACATAATTCTATATTTTCGTTTTCAAGGCGTGCAACTTCTAAAATCTCATTAATTAGCCCCGTCATATGCGTTCCTGCACTGAGCATATTATTAACACAATCATGTTGTGCCTGATTCAATTCGCCAAAAACGCCCGCTTGTAAAAATTGCGTAAAACCTAAAATAGCCGAAAGCGGGGTGCGTAAATCATGGGTAATATGAGAGAGTAACTTAGTTTTAGACTGATTTGCGATTTCAGCTTGCTTTTTTCTAGCCTCTAGCTCTTTTTGGGTTTGTATTAAGAGCTGGAGGTTTTTATTTTGTTGATGATTTAATAAATCAATCGTATGTCGTTCTTGTTGTAATGCTTGTAACTGTTTGAATTTCTTACTCACATCAATGAATAAAATATAGGTTTCATTGTCAGCTGGTAAAATATGAATATCGGCTACAAGACCATCTTCAAAGTTTACAAAATCTAAAATAAAAACCTCATTATTTTCTTCTTCACAAGAAAACCAACCTTCTAAAAATATTAATTTTTCACTAATATTTTCATTAAGGTGTAAGTCTTTTAACCCATAACACTTAATATTTGGATGCCAGCTTTGAATACCGCCTTGTTTATCAAAACTCAGATAAGCAAACTTCCCAGCTTCCAACCAGAGGCGAGACAAATAGTTTTGGATTAATAAAGGTAGATTATTCATAATAAGTTTTAAAATCTCAGCTGTTAATGAATTTCGCGCCTTAAGTTTTTAACGCCAAATATTCGCTCAATGATATAAAGGCTTCCTCTACTTGCTCACCTGTTTTGGCACTCGTAAAAAAAATTTGCTTATCTACCGCATTTAAACGGGCGATGTGTTCTTCACCTATTTCCCATTGCTTTTTTAAATCAACTTTATTAATTAAGGCAACAAAAGGAATATTTCCTAATAATTGGGTAATATTTTTTTTTATATCTAAAGCGGCTTCTAAGGTTGCAAGGCGTGTCCCATCAAGCACCAGTATAAAGCCTGCTGCCCCCCGTAAATAGGTTTGCGATATTTTTTTGAAGGCATTTTCACCCGCAATATCCCAAATAATAAGTTTCATTTTTAACCCATCATTAACGGGGACTAATTTAGTATCCATTTTGACCCCAACCGTGGTTAAGTATTTCTCTGAAAATTCATTTTTAACAAAACGTCCGACTAAACTGGTTTTTCCCACGCCAAAATCGCCCAGCACACAAATCTTTTTTTGTAGTATTTTCATTATTTTTTCTCCTTATTAAAAATAACTGTAAAACCCACTTTCCGTTGTAATTTATTGCCCCGTGGTATTTTTGCTATTTGTGAGGCAATAACTATTTCAACAGTTACTGCTTGTTTTCTTAAATAATTAATGACCGTTTCAGCACGTGCTTGTCCTAGAGCGGTATTATATTGGGTTGTACTTAATCCGTCCGTATAGCCTGTTACAATAAGGTACATAGTTTGGTTTAATCGTTCGCTTAAGTGATTTATTTTTTTAATCAGATTGACTAAACTGAGCAATTTTTTAGATTCAGTTTCAAGAATTTCTGTTTCTTTAATAAAATAAATAAATTGCTTTTCCAGTTTTTTACTTAATTGTTGTCGTTGTTTTTCTTCGGTAATCTCAAGTTTATCAAGTTGATAATCAGTAATAAAATTTAGTTTAGCTATTTTCTTGGCTAAAGAATTTCGCCATGCAATCGGGGCAATGCCTTGTAATTGTAAATAACCTTTTTGGAAAAAAATCGTCACTGTTTCAGGTGTTTCCAATTGTTGGTTAATAAATTGTGGATACGTTTGTAATTGATGATAATCAATTGCAGTGACACCAGTCAAGACAGGGGTAATAGTTGCAAGGTTTCTAATCCAAGCTTTATCTGCAACCCCTGTTAGGACAAGGCACGTTCCTTTAAGAGTGATTTTAACCAAAGGGGGGGCATCTAAAACCTGTTTCAAACGTTGTTCTGCAATAGCTGGGACTAAAGAATGATACGCTTGCCAGTTCGTTTTTACTTCATTACTCTCTAGTGTTGAACCCTTAAGGATTTCATTTGGGTCAGCGACCAAAGGATCATACAGCCCGTTAATAACCAGTTCACCTTTCTGATAATCATTTTCTGTGACCACAATACCTTGCTGTTGTGATAATAAATTCAAATAATTTTCACGTCGTTGTTCAAATAGCCAGTTATCATAAGCCCAATAACCCAAAATAGCGAAAATAAGTACTAAAGGGATTAAAATATATTTTCCTGAAGCAGCCGATTTATCCTCTATTTGTTTACGTTCAGAAAGTAAGCACTTTTCTAAATCAGAATCAATAACAGCAAGCGGCGCATTATCCCCTTCAAACTTGGTCAATAAGCCGATATATTGTTGATGAATATCGCCTAAAATAGTTTCAAAATGCTCGCGTAATGAATAGGGCGGAATGCCTTGAATAACACAAGCCAGCATTGCATAAGCCCCTCTATCTAAAAAAACTGTATAATCGCCAATTTCAACCGTATCTAGTTTATCTTGTTGATTTGCAGAAAATGAATCTTGAGTAAAATCTTGAATCGCAGTTAGCATGGCAGAAATGGCATCACTATCACGTAACTCATCGATGCCTTCATTAGAGACATGGCGTAATAATAAACCTGTCTCGCGGTCAATTAAAAAAGCTTGCTCAACGCGATAGGTTAAGGTATTTCGTAAAACCACTTCACGATAAGGCATCCCACTGCGCCACGCTTGATAGTGCCATGCAAAACGATTTAAAGATAAGCCTTGCTCAATCGCAGAATTTAATGATTGCATGACTTCTTTAAAGGCCTCTGCAATCGACTTTTTAATCATCGGTAAAATGACAGGATACAAAGCATCCACATACAATTCAGGTTCTCGATGAACAGATTCGACTAAACAAGCTTGTACCGTATCATGCAAAGCGTCATCTAAAGCCTCACGCAATAAAATACCATCCGCTTGTTGTACTGCTTTTGGCAGTGCAAGTGCAATCTTTTCAGCATGTGCTTTTGGGTTTTGGAAATAAAACTCCAGTTGTTGAAGGCGTTTATTCTCCTCAGATAACAACAGTGTTTTTAAAACCTGATAGCTTTTTTGTTCAAGACGATCATTTAAAGGCATCTCATTTTGATTAACCCCTTCGTCAGTTTTTTCAGTCACGATAGTTATTCTTAAAGATTATCACTCGCAAATAACGAGGCAATACTCGCTTTATCAATTTTAGTTTTTCGCAAAACATCTAATTCTTTTTCAAGTAAGGTATTCGTTTCTTCCCGTAATTGATGTAAATTTTGGCGTAAACTTTTAATATTTTCATGTTCTTGATTGCGCAACTTACGTAGTTCATCAAGACTTTTGTTTTCTAGCTCTCCTAAACGCTGATTTAATAGTTCATTCGCTTTTTTAAGTGAGGTTTCTATTGAAGATAAACTTTTTTGCCGTTCCTTTATCTCTAGTTGAAACTTGTCCGTTAATGTTTCAAACTCCTGTTGAATTAACGTTTCTAACGCGGTCATGCGTATTTCCATATCTTCACGTAGATGAAGCGTCTCCTTTTTTAGCTGTGATTCTAATGAGGCAAAACGGCTTTCATTTTTACGCATTTCTGCGCCAAAAAGAATATCACGAATTTTATTAATATTTTGCCCACCTTCTATTTCAGCGGCGGGTTCGATTGTCTTTTGAATTGAATCCATATTTTTATATTAAATTATTTAAAGTTTAGGTGCTTGGGCTTGTGTTACTCTGGGCAAATTGGCTAAATCTTTATGGGTTTGGATAGAATGATAACCCAATTGTCGAAAAACTGCCTGCACAGTTTTTTGTTGCTGGCAACCATGTTCTATTAACAAGTGTCCATCAGATTTTAAATAATTTAACGCGGTTTTCGCAATTATTGCAATATCGCTTAAGCCATTATTGGCGGCTACTAGGGCGTGCTGTGGCTCAAAACGTAAATCGCCTTGTTGTAAGTGCGGATCATTTTGTGCAATATAAGGCGGGTTACTAACGATTAAATCAAAGGTTTTTTTTTCTATCGCATTAAACCAGTGACTTTGTTTAAAAAAAATATTTTTAAGCCCATAAGTTACAGCATTTTCTTTAGCTATTTGTAAGGCATTTTTACTCACATCAACCGCCGTTACTTGAGCATTAGCGCGTTCTGCGGCTAAAGTAATCGCGATAATTCCAGAGCCTGTGCCTAAATCTATCATACGATAAGGTTTATCTTTGGGAATAATCTCTAAACTGAGTTCCACTAATAATTCTGTGTCTGCGCGAGGGATTAATACAGTGTTATTAACCTTAAATTCACGTGACCAAAATTCACGCTTCCCGATTAAATAGGCAATAGGAATACCTTGAACACGTTGCTCAACTAAACGTTCAAAGGCGGATTGTTGCGCAAGTGTTAAATTTTTTTCAGACCATGCACGTAAATAAGATCGTTCTTTCTTTAAAATAAAACATAATAAAACTTCTGCATCTAACGTAGGTGAATCAGAGATAGTCTCAAATTTTAAACTTGCTGCTGTTAATGATTCATCAATCAGTGACATTACTCATCACCTAGTTGCGTTAATAATTCGGCTTGATGCTCATGAATTAAAGGATTAATCACTTGATCTAAAGCCCCTTGCATAATGTCATCTAATTTATACAGCGTTAAATTAATACGATGGTCAGAGATTCGACCTTGGGGATAATTATAAGTCCGAATTTTTTCAGACCTATCGCCTGAGCCTACTTGTAATTTACGTTTCTCAGATTGCGCTGCATCGTGTTTTTCTTGTTCGGCGGCAAGTAAACGGGATTGTAACAACGCCATCGCTCGCGCACGATTTTTATGTTGTGAGCGTTCATCTTGACATTCAACAAC
>CAYROI010000004.1:29689-48334 GCA_964425835.1 uncultured Methylococcaceae bacterium | reverse complement strand
CCATCGCTCGCGCACGATTTTTATGTTGTGAGCGTTCATCTTGACATTCAACAACAACACCTGTGGGTAAATGGGTTAAACGAATGGCAGAGTCGGTTTTATTAACATGTTGTCCACCAGAACCCGAAGCTCTAAAAGTATCAACCCGTAAATCACCTGAATTTATTTCAATTTCATCAATGGCTTCAGCTTCTGGCATCACGGCGACGGTACACGCCGAAGTATGAACGCGTCCTTGGGATTCAGTTTCAGGCACACGCTGAACTCGATGCGTGCCTGATTCAAACTTGAATTGTGCGTACACATTTTGCCCTGAAATTCGTAAGACGATTTCTTTAAACCCCCCATGATCGCCACGATTCTCAGAAATAAGTTCGGTTTTCCAGCCTTGTTTTTCTACATAACGCTGGTACATTTTACTCAAATCACCAGAAAAAATAGCCGCTTCATCACCACCTGTGCCTGCGCGGATTTCTAAATAAATATTACGGTTATCATTCGGGTCTTTAGGCAATAATAAAATTTGTAATTGTTGTTGCAAGACTGCTTTTTTGGCTTCTGCCTCTTTTAATTCTTCTTTTGCCATCTCACGCATTTCAGGATCAGAATCTTGTGCCATTTCTCTCGCACTTTCTAAGTTTTCATCATTTTTTTGATATTGTTGATAACAGTCAACAATCGGCTCTAATTGTGCGTATTCCTGACCTAGGCTACGAAATTTATTTTGATCACTTTGTATTTCAGGTTGTGATAATAGCGCGGCAATTTCACTAAAACGTTCGCTTAGATGGTCTAATTTATGTTGAATAGATACTTTCATGGTTAATTTTGTAATTTAAAAATTTCTCTGGCAGCCGCAACTAAATCAGGACGCTCATTAATGCCTGCTTCTCGAATTTGTATACTCGGGGTATGAATTAATTTATTGGTCAACCCATGGGCAAGACGTTTTAAAACTTCTTCAGCAGCGACACCGTTATTAAGCTGAGATAAAGATTTTTGCAGGACTTGTTCTCGAATTATTTCAGCCTGTAAACGATAATCTTTAATCGTTGTTTGCGCCCCTTGTGAACGTAACCAACCTAAAAAATGTTCGACTTGCGTATCAATAATTTCCTCTGCTTTTTTCGCCGCTTGACGACGAGAATTTATATTTTCATTGATGGTATTTTTTAAATCATCAACGGTATATAAATAAATATCTTTCAGCTGAGCGACTTCGGCTTCAATATCACGTGGAACGGCAAGGTCAACCATAAAAATAGGTTTATGTTTACGTTTTTTAATTGCACTTTCCAGTAAGCCCTTTCCTAAAATTGGAAGCGTGCTTGCGGTTGATGAAACCACGATGTCGGCTTCGGCTAAATGCTTAGGTAATTCCGATAACGCGATCGCATAACCATTAAATTGTGCCGCTAAATTATGGGCTTTGTCGTAGGTGCGATTAGCAATAATAATTTGCCCAATGCCTTGCTGGTGTAAATGACGGGCAGTTAATTCAATAGTTTCTCCTGCACCGATTAAAAGCGCGGTTTGTTCGCTTAGTTTATCAAAAATTTGTTGTGCCAGCTGAACGGCGGCAAAAGCTACAGAGACAGGACTTGAGCCTATTTCTGTGTCGGTACGCACTTTTTTGGCTGCAGAAAAGGTATGCTGAAATAATTTACCTAAATATTTTCCCAAAGTACCTGCTTCATAAGCCGCTTGATAGGCAGTTTTCATTTGCCCTAAAATTTGTGGTTCACCTAAAATCATAGAATCCAAACCACAAGCCACTCTAAAAATATGACGGATAAATTGATTTTCCTTATAACTATAAAGATAAGGGCTGAAATCAGCAGGGTCTATTTGCCGACTTTCAGCAATCCAATCAACTAATATTTTTTTGTCATCGCTTTCAGATTCACAATAAAATTCAGTCCGATTACAGGTTGATAAAATAGCCGCCTCGGTAATCGTTTGCGTCTGTGATAACTGTTGCAAAGCTTGATTTAAAATCTCAGCAGGAAATGCCAAACGCTCACGAATGGAAACGGGGGCAGTATTATAATTAATTCCTATCGCAATCAGTGTCATATGAAGAGGGTAAACAATCAACAAAGGGATTCTATTCTAAGGAATATCTACGTTTTATCAATGATAAAATAAATCAACACTCTAATTTAGTGCTTTTTTCTGCTACTCTATAAGACACTTTTAACAAAAATTTAAGGACTATCTGTGTTCTTTTTTAAATTAATCGCAGCAACTTCTTTACTCTTTGTCGTTGCCTGTAATAGTTCTCCTAAAGAACAGCCTATCACCACTGAACCTGAGGTTGCAGCGCGTAAATTAACGGATAAGCCGTTTGAAAAAAAAGCGGTTGTTGACACGCTTGAAACAGCAATAAGCCCTGAGGTAATGTATTTAATTTTAACCGCAGAAACTGCCCTACAAAGAGAGCAGTATGAGATTGCTTTAGCCGCCTACCTAAAAGTTGCAAGGCAAGTTAATGATATTAAAATTCTTGAAAAAACGGCGAAAATTGCACTTTTTTTAAAAGATTTAACTAAAACCAAAGAAGCCGTTACACTTTGGTTGAAAAAAGACGGTGAAAATATAACTGCTAGAAGAATTGCATTAACCATTGCTTTAAGCGAAAAAGATGAGAAGGAAGCCGTTGAAAATTTAGCGGTTATTTTAACTAAATTTCCTGCAGAGTTTGGTGAATTATTATTGGATATTCAGCAATCGCTCCAATCGGATGCAGATATTAAATTCTCCGAACAGTTGTTGAATCATTTAGCCCGTCAATATCCTCAGCAAGCAAGCATTTTTTTATCACAATCTATTCTTGCCCTTCGTCAGCAGGATCTTGAAAAAGCAACACAAAAAGTCGCGAAAGCGTTAGCTTTACAACCTAATTGGGACAAAGCACAACAATTAGAAGCGGAATTAAATTTATTTTCAGCTAAATTGGCGTTTGAAAATAAAAATTACGAAAAAGCCCTTCTTGACTTTAAAAAAATAAAAGATGAAAAACTAAAACTTAATGCCGCCATGGGTATTGTTTCCGTTCTGTTTAAGCAAAAGAAGCTGAATGAGGCAAAAGCACATTTAGAACAAATGCTAAAGGAATATCCACAGCAGCGAGTACGCATTTTATTAATGCAATCTCAGATTGAAGACAGTCAACAGCATTATCAACAAGCCTTTGATTTATTAACACAGGCTTTACAAGAATCACCCAAAAATAAAGAAGTGCTTTATGCACGTTCCTTAATCGCAGAAAAACTCAATGATTTAGTAACTTTGGAAGCAGACTTAAATAAAATTTTACAACAAGATCCAAATGATGCGGCGGCATTAAATGCTTTAGGGTATACCTTGGTTGAAAAAACAACGCGTTATGAAGAAGCTGAAGGTTATTTAAAACAAGCTTTAGCTTTACAACCCGAGGAATCGGTTATTATTGATAGTTATGGCTGGTTAAAATTTAAACAAGGTGATTTAACCGCCGCTTTAAAATATTTACAACAAGCTCGTGAGAAAATGACAGGCGAGAATGAAATCACCGCGCATCTAGCGGAGGTTTTATGGAATTTAGGTCGAAAGCTTGAGGCAAAGAAATTGATTGAAGATGAATTAAAGAAAACGCCTGATGATCGTCATTTATTGGAATTTAAAACTCGGATTTTAGATAAGGAAATTAGGTAAAGCATGGATTTTAAATACCTTTTACTACTGTTTTTATTTTTGCTTGGGAGTGGTTGTTCTGAAGTCGTAGTCAAACCCGTTAAAGACAGCTATCATCTAAAAAACCGAAGTGCCTTTTATGAATTAAAAAAATGGGCATTTGAAGGACGATTAGCGGTTATTGATAATAAGGAATCGTGGACAGCTGCCATTGAATGGGCGCATACAGAAGAAAAAGATACCTTAAAATTATCAGGCCCTTTAGGACAAAATGCAATTAAAATTATTTTGACCAAAAACTCGGTTACTTTGGATCGAGGGACGGGGGAAGTTTTGCAATCTAGTGAAATTAACGCATTTATTGAAGCCCAATTAGGGATGAAAATTCCTATTGATTCATTACGTTATTGGGTGTTAGGGATAACCCACCCTAAAAAAACGTTTGTTCAATTAGCCGATGGATTTGAACAAGAAAAATGGATTATTCAATATTCACAAATGCAAGAAATTAATCAGCAATGGATGCCACGAAAATTAAAAGCATTACAAAATAAAACCCGCTTAAAATTAGTGATTGATCGCTGGACATTATAATGGCAAAAATAAACACGATAGCAGATGCTTGGTTAGAAAAATGGCCCGCCCCTGCAAAATTAAACTTAATGCTCAGGATTACAGGGCGTAGAGCTGATGGTTATCATTCCTTGCAAACCGTGTTTCAATTTTTAGATTTAGCGGATTGGCTAACCTTTCATCCCCTTGATGAGGATGTTGTTTGTTTAACATCACCACTGGATGGCGTTCCCGAAACGACTGACTTAACCGTTCGAGCCGCCCTATTGCTAAAAAAAGAATCGGGTTGTCAGCAAGGGGTAAAAATAGCAATTGAAAAAAACTTACCCATGGGCGGCGGTTTAGGCGGGGGAAGTTCCGATGCGGCGACCACCTTATTAGTATTAAATAAGCTTTGGGGGTTAGATTTTTCAATACAAAGATTAATGGAACTAGGGTTACAATTAGGCGCAGATGTCCCTGTTTTTATTTATGGTTTTTCAGCCTGGGCAGAAGGCGTAGGTGAAAAAATACAAAAAATAACCATTCCAGAACAATGGGTTGTTATTATTAAGCCTGATTGTCATGTGAATACAGGCGAAATTTTTTCACACCAAGACTTGACACGGGATAGTAAAGTCATCACAATAGCCGACTTTCTTGCAGGACAACAACAAAATGATTGTCTTAATGTTGTGTGTAAGTTAAACCAGACGATAGAACAAGCTTTACTTGCCTTATCTAAATTTTCAACGGCAAGATTAACAGGAACAGGGGCTTGTGTTTTCGCGCAATTCGATTCCTATGAATCCGCGTGTAAAGCACATGATACTTTGAAACTTGATTGGCAGGTTTATTTATCCCAAGGGATGAGTCAATCATTATTAAGTGTAAAACTTGGCTTGTTTTAAGACTGACTTTCAATATTGGGCCGTCGCCAAGCGGTAAGGCACGGGGTTTTGATCTCCGCATACCCAGGTTCGAATCCTGGCGGCCCAGCCACTCTTTAGCTAAATAATCTTTTAGGAGTGCTCGAATGAGTGACGCCTCTTTGATGGTGTTTTCAGGTAATGCAAATATGGCATTATCTAAAGGGATAGTCAAAAAGTTGAATCTTCGCCTTGGAATGGCGAGTGTTGGAAAGTTTAGCGATGGTGAACTTGCAATTGAGATTGAGGAGAACGTTAGAGGCAGAGATGTTTTTATTATTCAGCCGACTTGCTCTCCAACTAATGAAAATTTAATGGAATTATTAGTGATGACCGATGCACTCAAGCGTGCTTCTGCATCACGTATTACTGCAGTAATGCCCTATTTTGGCTACGCTCGCCAAGATAGACGTACGCGTTCAGCACGTGTCCCTATTACCGCAAAATTGGTAGCGAACTTAATTAGTGAAGCAGGTGCTGATCGGGTATTAACTGTTGATTTACATGCTGACCAGATTCAAGGTTTTTTTAATATTCCTGTAGACAATGTCTATGCCTCACCAATCCTACTGGGTGATATTTGGCGGCAAAAATATAAAAACCAAATTGTTGTCTCGCCCGATGTTGGCGGCGTTGTCCGTGCAAGATCACTAGCAAAGCGTTTAGATGATGCTGATTTAGCCATTATTGATAAACGCCGACCTAAGGCGAACGTTTCAGAAATCATGCATATTATTGGTGATGTTGAAGGGCGTACTTGTGTGATGATAGATGATTTGGTGGATACCGCAGGAACTTTGTGTCATGCGGCAAGCGCGTTAAAGAAAAATGGGGCGATTAAGGTCGTCGCTTATTGTACTCATGCGGTATTATCGGGAAAAGCCGCTGAAAATTTAAAAAACTCGGAACTTGATGAGTTGATTGTTACCGATACCATCCCTTTAAGGGAAGAATTGTTAACCCTAACAAATATCAGACAGTTAAGTGTCGCTGATATGCTCGCAGAAACCATACGCCGAATAGCTGCAAGCGAATCTGTAAGTTCGCTTTATGTTGATTAGTAATTATTATTGAAAGTGTTTTAAGGCACACGCTTTGGAGAAAAAAATGTCTAACGTATTTGAATTTGTGGCAACAAGCCGTGAACAATCAGGAACAAGTGCAGCACGTGCAGCACGTCGCCAAGGTAATGTCCCTGCGGTCATCTACGGTGGTGATACAGAGCCTGCAATGCTGGTTTTAAATCATAATGATGTAACCAGACATCTTGAAAATGAAGCGGTATATTCTCATGTTCTTGATATAACCGTTGATGGTAAAACTGAAAAAGCCGTTTTAAAAGGACTTCAGCGTCATCCTGCTAAACCACAAATTTTGCATATGGATTTTATGCGCGTTAGTGAAACTGATAAAATAAGAATTCATGTTCCGTTACATTTCACTAATGAGTCAATTGCAATAGGGGTGAAAAAAGGAGGCGTTGCAACTCATGCACGTGTCGAAGTTGAAGTTAATTGTTTTCCTTCTGCATTACCTGAATATTTAGAAGTTGATTTAGAAAATCTTGATCTTGGTGAGTCCGTTCATTTATCTGAAATTCCTTTACCCGAAGGTGTAGAAATTATTGAATTAACGCATGGTGAGGAACACGATTTGGCGGTTGTTTCAATTCTTGCTTCACGTGTTTCTCATGAAGATGATGAAGATGATGAATCTAGTGATAACGATGGCGCAGAAACAGAATAAAAATAATGATTAAATTGATTGTTGGGTTAGGAAATCCTGGTCAACAATACGAAAAAACCCGGCATAATGCTGGGTTTTTGTTTTTAGAGCGATTGGTTTCAAATTACCCTGGTTTTTGGACTAAGGAAGCAAAATTTCAAGGATGGGTTGCTAATTGTCATATTAACTCACAAAAAATAGTTTTACTTAAGCCTGATACTTTTATGAATCGTAGCGGGCAATCTGTGGGTAAGATAGCACGTTATTATAAATTAGCAGCTGATGAAATTTTAGTCGCTCATGATGAGCTTGATTTTGTTGCAGGGATGGTTAAACTAAAAAAAGGAGGCGGTCATGCAGGTCATAATGGTTTGCGTGATATTATTACGCATTTAGGCACTAAAGATTTTTATCGGCTAAGAGTTGGAATTGGTCGTCCTTCTGCGGGAAAAGTTGTTGCAGACTATGTGTTATCAAAGCCATCAACAACTGATTTAAGTTTTATAGAAGCAAGTTTTGTGCGTACAGAGGCTATTTTAAATCAATTAATTGCAGGTGATATTGCCACGGCAATGAATGAATTACATAGAGAATAAATAAAACATTGACAATATTTTATTTTAAATTTATAATAGCTGGCTAAAGTAATGGAGGGGTTCCCGAGCGGCCAAAGGGATCAGACTGTAAATCTGACGGCTCAGCCTTCGGAGGTTCGAATCCTCCCCCCTCCACCATTACTTCTTATCTAAAGGTTATTTTGCGGGTGTAGTTCAGTGGTAGAACTCCAGCCTTCCAAGCTGATTATGTGGGTTCGATTCCCATCACCCGCTCCAATCCTTTTGTTCCAACAGTGCTCATATAGCTCAGTCGGTAGAGCACTTCCTTGGTAAGGAAGAGGTCACCGGTTCAAATCCGGTTATGAGCTCCAGTTTCTATAATTTGGAAACTAGCCAATTTCAAAAAATTCTTATTTTTTCAATAGACGCATAGCTTTATAAGTAAAGGATGTGTATAGTTATTTCTTATCAGGTATTGATTATATTTAATATCTGAGCAATTTCTATTTAGAATTTTGAGGTTTTAGAATGAAAAAAATTATTATTGGTTTAACATTGATGCTAATAAGCTCTATATCATATGCGAAAGCTTATGAGTGTAAAGCTTATCGTGATGGAGATCAGGTTGGCGAAACAATGACAGTGAATGCTTCAAAAGTAGCCGTTGCAGAAGCTAAAGCTTATTCTCGCATGAAAAAAGCAAAAGTCGCCATAGACTATGTAACTTGTAAATAAAAACCATCTGGTTTCCTTTGCTAATGCAGGAAACCAGACGTATTTCATCACCTTTTTACAAACCTGCATATTTTACAGGATCTAATCAAGCATCCACACAGGTTAAAATAGCAAATTCTATCAAACCGCCTTTATTCTTTCATTAACAATTGCCAAATTAATTTCTGCTAATTCTTTTAATAGTACCGTAATTTTTTCCAATGTGATTTCATTATCTGTTTTAACTAAAGCAACCAATTTATGATAACGCGTTATCGTCTCAGTAGAAGCCTTTAAGCAATATGACAGTTTATCATTAACTTTTGATGAAGGTTGTTGTAAAACTGCAATCGTTAAATCACAACAAACACGATTGAATTCTTTTTTAACCGTACGCCGTGCTAAAGCTTCCCAACGCGTATTTTTAGGTAAGCTATTGGTTTGCTTCCGCAACCATAATAAATTGAAAATTTCAATCACTTGAAAAAAAATAATGGCACAATCTTGTAAACTACTGGTGGTTTGTTTTTTCAACCAAACAACATCTAAACACCAATATAAAATATCTAAAATAACAATCTCAACGGCAACTTCTGCTACAACCCCTTGGTGAATAAATTCTTCAACCTGTTTATCAATCCATTGTTGCTCAGTCGGCGTTATAAAACTTGAAACTTGCGTACTTAAGGTTTTAATTCCCTCAATATAATCTTGGTGATTATTAAAAACACCTGCATGCTGTACATCCTTATTAATAAACCAATACATTGCTTTTTCTATGGCTTCTCTAAGAATTGTTTTAAGCAATTCTGATGTTTGTAGATCTAGTTGAGATAATTCTAATTGCAACCAAAGTCTATCAATATCGAAAATTTCACATACTAGACTGTTTATATTGATAATAGTGGCAACATTACAATGCGTTTCTTCCATTAAACGATACGGTAGAACCATTCCCATGCGGTTAATCAAGGCATTAACTAAACTATTGGCAACAATTTCATCACGAAGACTATGCTGTTGTATTTCTTGTGCGTATTTTTGTTGTAAAACAATAGGAAAATAAGCGTCTAAAGTTTTTAAAAAAAGATGCTCGTCCACAGAGTCTAACTGTTTAAGTAATTCCTGTTTCATTGACTGCTTACTATAAGCAAGGAGTACTGAAATTTCAGGTCGTGTTAATCCTTGAGATTCGGTTCGCCTTTCTTCTAAAACACTGTCACTAGGAATGCTTTCTAATTTACGATCTAAATTACCTCGGATTTCAAGGGCTTTAATCAGTAACTGTATATCAACCCTGTTTTTACTAGCATGATTTTCTATTAATGTGATCGCATGATTCTGTTGATAATTATTAATCAATACTTTATCAGCAACATCTTGAGTCATTTCCTCTAGTAATTGATTACGCTGTTTTCCCGTTAAATCACCTTGGCGTATTAAACCCTCTAATAAAATCTTAATATTCACTTCATGATCGGAACAATCAACCCCTGCTGAATTATCAATAGAATCCGTATTACAATAACCGCCTTGTTGCGCATATTCAATCCGTCCTTTTTGGGTTAGCCCAAGATTTCCCCCTTCACCCACCACTTTACAACGTAGCTGTTTACCATTAACCCTTACGGTATCATTGGCTTTATCCCCGACTTCTAAGTTTGATTCATCACAGGCTTTTACATAGGTTCCAATTCCCCCATTCCATAGTAAATCAACAGGCGCGCAAAGTATCGCACGAATTAATTCATGAGAAGTTAGCTGATCGTTATCAATATTCAGACATTGTTGAACGGCCGCTGAAATCGGAATTGATTTTAGCGAGCGTAGAAATACCCCACCGCCTGCAGAAATTAACTCAGGCTTATAATCTTGCCACGAAGATTTATGCGCATTAAATAAACGCTGGCGTTCTTTAAAACTTGAATTAGAATCAGGATTAGGATCTAAAAAAATATGCTGGTGATCGAAAGCGGCAACCAGTTTAATTTGTGAAGATAACAGCATCCCATTCCCAAAAACATCCCCTGCCATTCCCCCAATTCCCACCACCGTAAAAGTATTCTTAGTGGTACTTAAATTAAGTCGATTAAAATGATGCTTAACCGATTCCCAAGCACCTTTTGCGGTAATCCCCATTGCCTTATGGTCATAACCTGCAGAACCCCCTGATGCAAATGCATCACCCAACCAAAAGTCTGCTTGTTGGGCTAATTGATTCGCATAATCGGAAAATTGCGCTGTTCCTTTATCTGCAGCAACCACTAAATAAGGATCATCCTTATCATAGCAAACGACATTCTTAGGTTTAACACATGACATAGCTTGTTTATTATCCGTTAGACCTAATAAACCACGAATAAAAATTTGATAGCACTGAATAACTTCTTCAGAAATTTTTTCCTTATCCGTTATTTTATGTAACTGTTTGACCACAAAGCCCCCTTTTGCCCCAGTAGGAACAATCAGTGCATTTTTAGTCATTTGTGCTTTCATCAATCCTAAAACTTCTGTCCTAAAATCTTCACGCCGATCAGACCAACGTATGCCCCCGCGTGCAACAGCCCCCCCGCGAAGATGAACCCCCTCAACACGGGGGGAATAAACAAAAATTTCAAAATAAGGGACAGGCGATGGCATTTCATTAACCAATGAAGAGTCAAACTTAATCGCAAAAAAAGGAAAACCCTGCTCATCATTTAAATTAGAAAAATAGCTCGTTCTAACAGCCGCATGGATTAAATTTAGATAACGCCTTAAAATTCGATCTTCATCTAATGAACTGACCCCATCTATTGCTTCTTCCACGGGTGTTGATAGTTTACATGATAGTTTCACTTGCTGATTTAAACTCGGATCAAACCGCTGATTAAAAAAATCTAACAACAAACTGACCACTTGAGGATTTTTAGCTAAGGTTTGTTCAACATAAGTCTGACTAAAGGTCATGCCTATTTGTCGTAAATAAAAATAGAGCGCGCGAAATAAATTTACTTGCTGCCAATTTAATTTAGCTTTTAAAATCAAAGCATTAAAACCATCATTTTCAGTCTTTCCAAACCAACATTGTTCAAAAGCAGTTTCAAAACGCGGTTTTAAACCCGCTAAATCTAAGTCCTGAGTATCCACCTTATAATCCAATCCAAAATCATGTAACCATAAAACGGCAGTGCTATTTTTATTTTTAATTTCATAAGGTCGTTCATCACACACCTTAATTCCCATATTCTCTAACATGGGTAAACTTTTTGATAATGAGGCTTGCTGACCTCGATTAAATAATTTAAAACGTAAGGTTTTTTTACCACTGACTGTTAAAGGACTGTAAAGCAAACTTTCTGCCTGTAAATCCTGTCCAATAAGTTTTTCAAATTTATCAATATCTAATAACGCCGTACGTATTGAAACTTCTTCTCTATAAGCGGCTGAAAAACCTTCAGAGTAATTATAAAATAAAGTATTCCCCTTCGCCTCACCAAAATAATGATGTAATTCTACTTGTAAATCATCTTTCCACTCAGCAAGTGCTTCAACAATTTTTTGCTCAAGTGCCTTAAGGTCATATTGAGCGCAACAGCCTTTGCTACTATGAATAATAAAATGAATTCTGGCTAAAATGGACTCAGATAATTGCACACTAAAATCAACATTTTCACCATTGAAAATAGCCAATAAAATCGCTTGAATTTTTTTGCGTGATTGGGTGTTATAACGCTCTCTTGGAACAAATGTTAAAAGTGAAATAAAATGCCCGTAAACATCATGCCGAACAAAAACCCGTACCCGTTGACTTTCTTGTAATTGCAAAACACCGACCGCACATTCAAATAAACTTTGCTCATTTGCCTGAAATAATTCATCTCTAGGTAATGATTGTAAAATGAAAAGTAAAGCCCTTGCGCCATAAGTCCCTGTTCTAAAGCCCGAGCGTTGCTTAAGATGCTGGAGTTTATTGTTAATCATCGGAATATTTCTAAGATCACAGGAATAAGCCGATGAACTATATAAACCTAAAAAACGTTTTTCACCGATAACTTGCCCATCAGGACTATATTGTTTAACGCCGATATAGTCCATAAATACCGAACGATGGACGGTTGAACGTGTCGTCGCTTTAGTAATAATCAACGGATCAGTTTGAATAAAATAATCATAAATTTCTTTGGATAATGGGGTCATATGACTCGATAAAACAGGGGCAATCGAATCTTGAAGAACCCCTAAACCCGTTGCGGGGATTATTTTTAGTCCTTGTTGCCCTTCTTTCTCAACAAGTGCGTACTCCCGATAACCTAAAAATACAAAATGGTCATCATGTAACCACTGTAAAAAATCAATACGGTCCGCAAATAAATCACCAAAAGTCTGTTGTTGCTGTTTAAGTTCAGCGATCACCGTTTTCATCTGCTCAAGACATTTATTCCAATCTTTAGTGACCGCTTGCACATCATTTAAAATTCGGTTTAAAGCGTGTTCCAGCTCTATCATGACCGCTTGATTAGTTTGTCGATCTATTTCAACATGCAATAAACATTCAGTACTAACGCCTTTATCCTCAGCTTTTGTAATCCCTAGAAGCAGTCCATTTTCATCGCGTTTAAAATTAAATACCGGATGAATCACCAAATGATTAGTAAACCCAAAACGGTTAATTTCCATACAAACAGACTGCAATAAAAACGGTCTATCACTAATAACAATTTCAACAATAGTATGCTGAGACTGCCAACTATATTCTTCTAGTGTCGGGTTATAAACCCGAACACAAAATGTTTTAGGGTCATGTTTTAAAAGCAAATTCCAATGAGATAATAAAATGCCATACCAGTCCTCGATGGAATGATCGCTTTCAAAATTTTCAATCACCATTCCATGATAATATTGCCTTGCAAACGTACGCATTAATTGTGCTGTCTCATGATTTAGCTTAGTTTCAATATAACTTAATAAACGTTCTAAAAATTCTTGTTCCGTTTTATAGTTCATGACATTACCCTCATTTTTCAAACTTGAATTAGAGTATCATACCGTTACCTTTTAGTGTAAAGGAATTAATATATTGAGAAATTGTCGTAATCAAGATAATAAGATATCTCTACCTGATGTAAGGAAAATAGAGCCACCTATCCTCCATTGAAATGTTATAAACAAACCCCATCTATCAACTATAATTAGCTTCATCTATTTTAAACAAACTTACATATTAAAATGATTACTAAACAAAAATATTTACAACAAGGCTTTACTTTATTAGAACTATTAGTGGTCTTAAGCATCATCGCTTTACTTGCAGGGGTTGTTGTCCCTAAAACAATTGAATATTTAGATGACTCTAAAGTTAAAACAGCTCGCCTACAAGTTGAAGAGCTTTCAGCGGCTTTAGATATGTATAAACTGGATGTAGGCAGTTATCCTAAAACAGACCAAGGACTTCAAGCTTTAGTTGAAAAACCCAGTAATGGGAAACGTTGGAACGGACCTTACCTTCGTCAAAATAAAAAAATTCCTAAAGATCCTTGGGATCAATCTTATACTTATGTCTCACCTGGTGAACACGGACAATTCGATTTATACAGCTTAGGGCGCGATGGACAAGCAGGCGGAGAAGGCTCAGATCAAGATATTACGAGTTGGGAAGAATAGCCTAAATAAAGCCAATGCCACGCTCTTACAAAGGATTTACGCTGATTGAATTATTAATTGTTCTCGTGATTATGGTTCTAGGCATCTCATTAATAGGCCCTAATATATCTTCAGGAAGTGACCGCGCTAGTCTTAAAGCTGCGAGTCGAGATTTAAAATCCGCGTTAAGATATGCGCGTGGTCAGGCATTAATTACCCAAACTGAAATAACCGTTACCCTTGATTTAGCCACCAATCATTATAAAATTAATAGCCCACATCAAAAAAGCTATCAATTAGCCCAATCCATTGAGATAAGCTTACGTACCGCACAAACAGATATTAATAGCGACCAACAAGGGAGCATCCGATTTTTCCCCGATGGATCATCAACAGGTGGAAATATCAGCCTATCCCAAGGAGGAATAGAATTAAATGTTACAATTAACTGGTTGACAGGGCATGTTGAAATTGAAGAAGCCGAAGATTAAAATACTAATGCGCGCTAAAAATCAACAAGGTTTTTCCTTGCTTGAAATTTTAGTGGCTTTTTCTATTCTCGCGTTATCACTAGGGGTCATCCTTAAAATCTTCTCATCAGGACTGCAAACCGCCCGCCTTGCTGAGGATTATACCCTCGCCATCAACATTGCTGAATCATTACTTGCCAAAACAGGCGAAGAACAAAAACTAGCCTTAGGCGAATCTAGCGGACAAGAAAATGACTATTTTAACTGGATAGTTCAAATCAAACGGATCGAACTTGAAATCAATCCGCAATTACCCGAACCCCTTGCCAAACAAATTGTTCAAATAAAAGTAACCGTGCGTTGGGGCGATGAAAACAAACCCCGTTCAATTGATTTAACCACGCTAAAATTAATGCCCCCGCCGTATGAAAATCGTTAAATCACCTTATAGCAGGGGGTTTACTTTAATTGAAGTCCTCATTGCCTTATCCCTTTTAAGTGTCATGATGCTGATGCTATTTGCAGGATTAAGAATTGCCGCAAAAAGCTGGGATAAAGGAGAAAACAAATTAGTTCAGCTCACAAATATAAGCTCAGCCCATAACTTCTTTCATAATCAAGTAGCCGCATCACTCCCTTTGTGGGATGATTTTACCAATAAAAGCAAACAATTTTCCTTTCAAGGTACCCCAACTACCCTGCAATTTGTCGCCAGCCTTCCTGCCAGTTCAAAACGACTGGGGTTACAATATTTTTACATTCACTTAGAAAAAAATACAATAAAAGTGGCAATTAGACCTTTTTATCCCGCCCTAGAAACGCATCAATGGAAAATAGAAGCAGTCACTTTAATTGATCGGGTAGCCAACTTAACGATTCGCTATTTTGGAAACGAAAATAAAAAAGAAACACCTAAATGGCAATCACGATGGAACTACGAGCATTTACCCAAACTCGTTGCCATTGACATTCAAACACAAGAAGAAACCTATTGGCCTGAAATAATTTTAAGACTCAGCAATCAAGAAGCTCCTGAAAAAGCCCTTAATATTTTTGAAAAAGCCCTTAGAAGGTCCAACAAAAATGATGAAAATTCCACCGATAAAAAAAGTCCCTTCGCAAAAAGGCGTGGCGTTGATTTTAGTTTTATGGGTTTTAACTTTACTCACCATAATGGCAGGGAGCTTCACTCTAGGAATGCGTAGAGAAACCCGTATTATCACCAACATGCGTGACAAAGCACAAGCGACCGCCATTGCCCAAGCAGGGATTACCTTTGCTCAACTCAACCTACTAACAATTAATAAAGAACAACGTTGGCAAGCCAATGGACATATTTACCCGATTCACTATCATAATGCTGACATTCGAATTAAAATCCAATCAGAATCAGGAAAAATAGATATAAACAAAGCCAATGAAAAATTACTCGCAGGCATGATGGCACAAACAAATGTAGAAATCCCCCAACAACAATCCATTGTTAATGCGATTCTTGATTGGCGTGATCGCGATGATTTAATCAGAATTGATGGTGCGGAAAAAGCAACTTATGAAGCGGCTGATTTACCCTATCATCCCAGAAATAAGCCCTTTCAAACCATAGAGGAACTTAGATTGGTCTTTGGCGTAACTACCGAAATCTTTGAGCAATTAAAAACGATGATTACAGTTTACTCAAAACAACCCACCGTTGATTTAAAAACAGCGGAAAAAAAAGTGCTCTTAGCGGTTACTCATTTGGATAATGAAACCATTGATAACTATCTTGCTGAACGCGTTAATAATGAAAGAAACCAATTACCCCCGCCTATTTTGCCTTACTTTGAGGGACAAAAAGCGAATACAGTTGCAAAGGAAATCTATACTGTTATCTCAGAAACACAACTTAATAGTGGTGCAAAAGCACGTATACAGGTAATAATACAAAAAAAACTAGGAAACGCGTCCCAACCGTTTATCATTCTGGATTGGAAACGCTATGCCACCTTAAAACACGCCCTGTTTTCAAAAGCCTCTGAATCGCTACTTATCAAACAAAATGCTGAACTCAACCCTTGATAGCCAAGTTATTAAAAAATTCTTTCATTGGTGGAAAAAAGAACTTTCTTTTCTCGTTCCTAAGCGCATCAGCCAGTTTTTTAATGAAAATAGCGGTGTTATTATTATCCAAATTAAAGAAAATAAACTTCACTTCAGCTCTATTAATAATAACAAAACGCAAAATATAGCCAGTTTAGAACGTAACGAAGCCGGCTTACTTAATTATCAACAACTCAAACTAGATTACCCTAACCTAGAAAAATCTAAAATTATTTTAAGGCTTAATCAAAATGAAGGGGTCATAAAAGAGCTAATACTCCCTAAAGCCATAGAAGAAAATTTATCTCAAGTTATCACTTACGAATTGGATCGTTATACACCTTTTAATCAACAACAAGTTTATTATGCTGTAAAAAAAATAGCCACTGAAAATGATAAAATCAAACTTACACTTATTCTAACCCCTAAGGATAAACTCAATACGGCTTATGAGACACTAAATAAATGGAGTATTATTCCGTGGTTAGCTGATTATGAGGGAATGGCGAATAACTTACAAGATGACTATGCGTACTATAATTTATTACCTGAAGAAAAAAGACATCAACAAAATAAAAAAGCCCTTATTCTTCAAAGCGCATTAATAGCGGGTATCGTATTATTATTTGCTAGTCTTTTTATATTACCTGTTTGGTTTCAATATGATTCGGGGAAATCCCTTGAAAATAAAATTTATAAAATTAAACGTAAAGCAATTAAAGTTCAAGAACTACAAAATAAAATAGCGGAACTATCAGAAAAAACAGGGTGGCTTATTGCTCAAAAAAATAAATATCCGCCCTTTATTGAAATTTTAGAAACGATTAGCCGACTCCTTAAAGATGATACCTCGCTCACCATGCTTGAATATAAAAATGAAAAAGTCCATTTAATGGGAGAATCTCCTGCCGCCGCTGCCTTAATTAAAATACTGGAATCTTCCCCTTTATTTTCAAATGCAGACTTTGAATCAACGGTTACTAAGAATAAAGCCACAGGATTAGAACGATTTAGGATTATAGTCAGTGTTAATTCAAGAGAAGATCATGCGGCAGAGTAACAGTTTTAAAAAAAATCAAAAATGGATCGCTATCGGTTTACTCTTTACAATTATTATTTTAATCGCAGGGATTTTTATCTACCCCCTTATTTCATTAGGTTTAGACTATAGAGAAATAAGACGCGATCATATTTTTAACTATGTACGTTATAAAAAAACACTGTTAAAAAAAGAAACGCTAACTAAAAATTTTGAAATAATTAATCAGAAATATACCGAACAAAATTATTTTTATACCAATAAAACGACCGCCTTAGCCGCTGCTGATCTACAATCATTTATTACAAGCACAATAACTGAGGCAGGTGGACAGATTATTAGAAAAAGCTCTTCTTCAAAAGTATCAGAAGATAATTTTGATCTTATTATTATTGACGTTAATATGACGGTTACGATGACCGCTTTAAGAAGCATACTTTATAAAATTGAAACGACAACGCCATTAATTATTATTAATCATATTCAGATCAAAACCACCCCTAAGAAACGGAATATAAGAACGCGACAATTAGAATCGAGTAACCAGTTAATGGTTAATTTTAAAGCCTCGAGTTTTGTAGGGACATAAAAAAATGAATATCCGCTTAATTAAAACCCTATCCTTCATAGCCTTATTATTAATAACCCTTATTATTGCCGAATTTTCTTATGCAAAATACGCTAATTTAAAATTAAAAAGAGAACTTCAAACCATTATTGCAGGAAATACAGACCTAGAAATTTTACCTTCTATTAACTTAAAAGAAAAACCCATGGAAAGTTATTCTGATTTAGTCAATCGACCTTTATTTAATAATACCAGACGTATTATTAAAGAGGTTATAATACCGCCGACAGTAATAAAACAAATAATAAAAACAGCCAATTTTAAACATGAATTAATTGGAATTTTTGGTAGTCAGTCTGAAACTAATGCTTTATTTAGAAATAAAAATCCTCGAAATATGAAAAATAAAAATCAGCGTTTTTTCACCGTTAAAGTGGGGGAATATATTGACGGATGGCGGATAAAAGAAATAAATATGGATACCGTCATCATTGAAAATAATGGAAAAACAGAAACTATTGCTTGGTCAAAATATAAACCAAGAATATTCAAAACGCTTAAAAAACCAATAAAAAATAAATTACCCAAAACAAATAATCCTTTTAAACTTAAGACACAATCATCTGCGCCAAAAAAAATCCCTCTGAAAAAATAACATATTTATAACTTAAGACAACTGCTTTAGAAGCTGTTTAATAAAAGTAACCTTTTC
>CAYROI010000004.1:27047-29589 GCA_964425835.1 uncultured Methylococcaceae bacterium | reverse complement strand
TATTTATAACTTAAGACAACTGCTTTAGAAGCTGTTTAATAAAAGTAACCTTTTCCTCTAAATTGGTAAACCTTTTAATAATATTTAACTGCTCAACACCCTTAAGCTGATAGTACTGCGCTTGAGTTTGAACCAAGTGAATAAGCTCTTCTGTATTAATTTTAGGATGATCGCTAAAAACAATCCGTCCCCCTGCTTGACTAAATTCAATTTTCTTTAAGCCTAAATGGTTAGCTTGTTGTTTAATTTCACTAACAAAAAACAGTACCTTCACTGCATCAGGAAATAACCCAAAACGGTCAATCATTTCAATTCTTAACGCACGCAACTCATCAAGCGTTTCTGTATTTGCAATCCGCTTATATAAGACTAAACGCGCATGAATATCAGGTAAATAATCATCTGGAATCAAAGCAGGTGTTTGTAAATTAACCTCAATGCCTGTTTCTAAAGAAAGCTCTAATTCAGGCTGCTCACCTGATTTTAAGGCTTCAACCGTTTTTTCTAATAATTCTGTATAAAGAGAAAAACCAACTTCCTGAATTTGTCCGCTTTGCCCATCACCTAACAACTCCCCTGCCCCACGAATTTCTAAATCATGCGAAGATAGCATAAACCCCGCGCCTAAATCGCCTGATGCTTCAACAGCTTCCAATCGCTTAATGGCATCTTTACTCATCAAGCTTTTAGGCGGTACAATGAAATAAGCATAAGCACGATGATGTGACCGCCCTACTCGTCCTCGTAATTGATGCAATTGTGCCAAACCTAATTTATCGGCACGATTAATAACAATCGTATTCGCCGTAGGTAAATCAATGCCACTTTCAATGATGGTGGTACTCAATAATAAATTAAAACGCTGATGATAAAAGTTCAGCATAATACGTTCTAATTCTCGCTCAGGCATTTGCCCGTGGGCGATTTCTATTCTTGCTTCGGGAATTAAGGCTTCTAATGTTAATGCCATTTTTTCCATGGTTTTAACATTATTATGTAAAAAGAATACCTGCCCACCGCGTTTAATTTCCCGCTGACAGGCTTCTTTTATTTGTGCATCAACCCATTCACTAATAAACGTTTTAATCGGATGACGATTAGGCGGCGGTGTCGCAATAATCGAAATATCACGTAACCCCGACATTGCCATATTCAAAGTACGCGGAATAGGGGTTGCGGTTAAGGTTAAAATATCTATTTCACTTCTAAGTTTTTTAAAATGTTCCTTTTGACGCACACCAAAACGATGCTCCTCATCAATAATTACTAAACCAAGCTGTTTATATTGAATCGTTTTAGATAGTAACTTATGCGTGCCAATAATAATATCAACTTTACCTATCGCTAAATCAGCGGCAACCTCTTTTTGTTGTTTTGCGGTCACAAAACGAGAGGCAACTTCAATTCTTATCGGCCAATCCGCAAACCGATCCCGAAAATTTTGAAAATGTTGCTGGGCTAATAACGTAGTTGGAACTAAAACAGCGACTTGTTTTCCAGCTTGAACCGCTATAAATGCAGCCCGCATCGCAACTTCAGTTTTACCAAAACCGACATCACCACAAACCACCCGATCCATAGGCTGCACCATTGCCATATCTTCTAAAATAGTATCAATCGCTGTTTGCTGATCTGGGGTTTCTTCAAAAGGAAATCCTTCTACAAAAGATAAATAATCCTCATCTTCAATTTTAAACCCCTGCCCTTTTTTTAAAGCCCGTTGTGCATGAATATCTAATAATTCCGCCGCCACATCATGTATTCTAGCAATCGCTTTTTGTTTCGCTTTAGTCCACTGTTCTGAACCCAGTTTATGTAAGGGGGCTGTTTCTGCACTCATTCCTGTATAACGCCCGATTAAATTTAGCGAAGTCACAGGGACATAAATTTTATCTCCCTTCGCATATTCAAGACTTAAAAACTCAGCGGTTAAACCCCCAACATCTAAAGTTTGCAACCCTAAATAACGCCCAACCCCATGTTCCCTATGAACAACAGGATCACCAAGGGTTAATTCATTAAGATTATTAACGATATTTTCCAGCTCTTTAACGGCAGATTTTCGGCGTTTTCGCTGACGAGCTTTTTCACCTGATAAACAATTTTCTGGAATAATTGCAATGGTAGGATCTTTTGAATAAAATCCAAAATATAACGGTGCGACAAGTAAGGTTAATTTACTTTCATTCTCTAAAAACTGCGCCCAATCACTGACTTGTTTAAATTTAAGTTGATAGAGATTAAGTTTTTCAATTAATGCTTCTCTATGTCCTGCCGTTTCTGCAACTAATAAAACTTTCCCTTCAAAATCATCAATAAAATGTTGCAATGGTTCAGCGGGATGTTTTAAACGGGCATCTATAATTAAACTAGGTAAATTTTCACAACCCAAATGAATCGCTTTATTTTCAACATTATCAGTTATAACCACATGCTTAAATGAACTAATATGGGTTAAAAATTCATTCCCATTTAAAAATAATTGCGCGGGTTTCAGTAATGGACGTTCTACATCATATTTTCTTTGTTCAAAACGAACGTC
>CAYROI010000004.1:18370-26947 GCA_964425835.1 uncultured Methylococcaceae bacterium | reverse complement strand
AGGAATTTTAGGAGAAAAAACAGAATATTTTTGATGAACCATAAACGTGAATTAAGAAAAGAAATAAATTTTTATACGAACCATTTAATAATGATAACTTTCATCACTAATCACCATAACCGCATCCATTTCTACAGTAACACCTTTCGGTAATTCTGCCACGCCAATAACCGCTCTCGCAGGATAAGGACTCTCAAAATAATCACTCATAACTTCATTAACAATCGGAAAATTTGATAAATCCGTTAAAAAGATAGTTAATTTAACAATATCCGATAAATCACCACCCGAGGCTTTTGCAACTGCTGTTAGATTATCAAAAACTTGTCTAATATGCGCTGAAATATCCCCTGCTAAAATTTCCATTGTTTCTGGCACTAAAGGGATTTGTCCTGATAAATAAACCGTATTATCAATTCTAACCGCTTGTGAATACGTACCAATGGCTTGGGGAGCTTTTTGGGTTTGAATAATTTTTTTGGTCATTTTAGGCTTTAATTCGTGTTAATTTTAAAACAATCGGAAGTTTTTTTAATTGTCGCATAATTGCCGCTAAATGTACGCGGTTTTTAACTGATAACATAATTAAATCAACTGAAACTTTATCATCTTGATTAGCGACATTTACATTTTCAATATTCGATTCCATTTTAGAAATAACCGCTGCAATCGTTGCTAACGTACCTCGTTGATTCATTACCTCTAGGCGAATTCCCGTAGAAAAATCGCCCTTTGCATCCTTACACCATTCGACATCCAACCAAGTTGTTGATTTTTTCCTCAAATCATGCGCATTACGACATTCATGATGATGAACGACAACCCCCTTACCAGGATTAAAGTAACCAACAATATGATCACCTGGAATAGGATGACAACATTTTGCTAAAGTCACCACCATTCCTTCAGTTCCTTTAATAATTAAGGAAGTCTTTCCCCCCTCATTGTCTTCCAATTTAATTGCCGCAAAAATATCCTTTTGTTTAATTCGTTTTGCCACCAAAAAAGGCATTTTATTACCCAAACCAATATCTTCAAGCAATGCGTCCATTGATTCCATTTCCATTAATGCAAGTAATTGTACTTCACGCTCTTGAGGAATTTGTGCTAATGACGACCCTAATAGCTGTAATTCTTTTTCCAATAATCGCTGTCCTAATTGAATCGCTTCTTGTTGTTTAAAATGTTTTAAATAATGTCTAATGCCTGCACGTGCTTTTGCCGTCACCACATAATTAAGCCAAGTAGCATTAGGTCTTGCCCAACTCGTGGTAATAACTTCTACCGTTACGCCATTCTCAAGAGGGGTTTGCAAAGAAACCAATTGTTTATCAATGCGTGCTGAATTACAATGCGTGCCTATATCGGTATGTACCGCATAAGCAAAATCAACAATCGTTGCCCCTCTAGGTAATTTGATAACCCGACCTTGTGGTGTAAAAATAAAAATTTCTTGTGGAAATAAATCTATTTTTAAATTTTCAATAAACTCTAGTGAATTGCCCGCAGATTGCTGCATTTCTAATAACTCTCGCAACCATTCATTGGCTTGTGCTTGAAAATTTTTATTACTATTATCTTTGTAAAGCCAATGTGCTGCAATACCCGATTCAGATATTCGATGCATTTCATGCGTTTTGATTTGAATTTCTATCGGCACACCATAAGGGCCACTTAAGATCGTATGCAAAGCTTGATAGCCATTGGCTTTTGGTAAAGCAATATAATCTTTAAAACGCCCAGGTATGGGCTTATATAAATTATGTACCCCCCCTAGAATACGATAACAACTATCAACGTCTTCTGCAAAAATTCTAAAGGCATAAACATCAAATACATCAGAAAATGATATTTTTTTACGCTGCATTTTTTTATAAATACTAGGGAGGTTTTTCTCTCGCCCCACCATATCAGATTCCAAATGTACCTCATGCAAACGATTCTTAATCGCATTTTCTATCGTTTCAATAATTTCCTTACGATTTCCTCGTACTTTTTTAACGGCTTGCTTTAGTATTTTATATCGCAAAGGATACATTGATTTAAAACTTAACAATTCCAACCGATGCCGCATCTCATTCATATTTAAACGATTAGCAATAGGGACATAAATATCCATCGTTTCTTTGGCAATACGTCGTTTTTTAGGCGGGGGCATTGCCTCTAATGTTTGCATATTATGCAAACGATCAGCAAGTTTTACCATGATAACGCGTAAATCCACGACCATTGCTAAAAACATCTTACGAACATTTTCTGCCTGAGTTTCAGCACGTGATTTACCATCAATTTTAGTTAACTTGGTAACACCATCAACTAACTCTGCAATCAGTTCACCAAACTCAAGGGTAATATTCTCTTTAGTCACATCAGTATCTTCAATGACATCATGCAAAATTGCAGCAATAATACCGTGCGTATCCATTTGCATTTCAGCCAATAAAATCGCAACCGAAACAGGGTGACAAATATAAGCTTCTCCACTTTTTCGAAATTGCCCTTGGTGTGCTAATTTTGCATAATTATAGGAAGAAATCACTTTATCTATTTGCAATGGTTCTAAATAATTTTCCAAAATTGAACACAAACGCCGAATTAACTTCCCTTGTGGCTCTTCAATCTTATTCTCCTTAAGCATCTGTGACATAAAACAACTCGTTTAGTTAAATATTAATTCCTGCTAAATGAACTTCCCCCACTTGATGCAGTAAAGCAACATTATCTTCTGTAACCTCACCTTGAGCAATTTCTCGTAATGCAACCACCGTATCTTTATCCTTACCTCTTTTTACAAAAGGTTCTGCCCCTTTATAAAGCTGACGTGCTCTCTTACTAGATAACAATACCAGTTTAAAACGATTTTCTACATGCTCCAAACAATCTTCAATAGTAACTCTAGCCACTTTTTCAACCTCTTTTTTATAAAAAATAAAATCCATATTATATATAAAAATAACCATTCATAACTAATGAATGTTTCTATTTTATATTTTTCCTTCTTTCTTACATAAAAAAACCCCCACTACCTTGCGATAGTGAGGGTCTATCCCTATCTAAAAACAAATGTTCTTAGATATTTTTCATTAGATGAAAGATGGGATTAATGGTGCGTCAACCTGAACCATTTGACGGTTACCTGCTTCATCAAAGAAGAATAGTAAACCTGCAAAACGGCTGTCTGGATCATAGATCAAGTCAGCTAAACGGTAAACTTCCCATGCAGCGTCAGAAGCTGTTACTTCAACAGTTCTAGTCTCACCTGGAGCTAGAGGGCTATTATCAGAAACAGTTAAACCTTCTTCTGCTAACAAGTCATCAGGATAACCTGTTTCATCTTCATAAACAGCAGCATCTAAGAAACGTACAGAAGCTGTCATGAATTCGCCTAACTGAACCGCCGCATCACCATTATTAGTGATGGTCAAGGTCATTTGCATAGCACGACCTGGAACACGGTAAGTAGCGTCTTCAACTTTAACAGCAACAGTTGGAGTTTCCATTTCAATGGGTTGAATGCCACGCATTAAACCAGCTTGAAGTGGTGTTGTTACAGGATATTTCTCATTAGTAGATCCCATAGAAGCTGCGATAATAACAACAGTTGCTACAGCAAAAGCCATACCAACTTTTTTATCAGTCGCTGAAATTAAAGTATTAGCTTTACCATCAATAACTGCAATGCTACGAGGAATAAACATTGGACGTTTAACCCAGAACAACAACCAAGCTAAACCAATTGCGTACCAAAAAGCATGCCAGAAATAAATGTTATCTAAAGCATAGTCTTCTAGGTCAATAGTTTCACCAGTCAATGTTACGATTGGATTAACAAAAGTTCCCATAGAACCAGTAATAGTTACCCATTTACCTGGACCAATGATTGGACCACCGCCTTGAACGTTCATCATCGTATGAACATGCCAGTCACCTGGACGACGCGCTTTTAATAAGACTTTAAACTCATAAGTATCGCCTAGTTCTAAACTGACTGAACGAGGAACTAATTGACCACCGATCCAAGAACCTGCACGAATAAATACAGGTCCTGGAATACCAATGTTCAAGAAAGCAACTTCTGGTTTATCAACTGTTTCAGGCCAACCCGCGAAAACGTGGAATTTACCTGAAATTGTCATTGTCTCGTTAACAGCCACTTCATCTTTTGACCAGTTTAGGTCAAACCAGTGAATGGTACGCATCCGCATGAAAGCGGCTTGCGACTTTTCACCATGTGCTGATGCTGTTGGCGTATAAAACATCGCTGCTGAAAGTGTTACCAGCAGTGCGACAAAGGATAATTTAGAAACTTTGTCTTTTATTATTTTCATATATCCTCCTCTATTACTAGAGAATCTATTTGTAGATTATATAACTGGCAGTAAACAAACAACTACACCACCAGCTCTCAATTTAGCTTTTATTACGTTATTACTTCTTTTTACAATTCATCATCAGCAATGAAGTCTGTTTTTGCAAACCATTTACCGAAAAAGTGCCATAAGAAATAAATAATGATAGATACGAAGCCAGAGAAGAACGCTGATACAGGTGCAACGTCTTTACCGAAAGTTCTTAATGTACCTTTTTCAACCATTCTGATGTACTCAGGAGTACCAGTACGTACGTAGTGATAACCTTGTAAATCAGCTAAAGTCATCATCATACCATTGTACTCAACAGGTACGTGTAATGGTGCAATGATTGGCCAGTTTCCTGGGTAGAACAATAAACCCCATGCTAAACCACCAACAACAGCAGTTAAGGTCATGCTTCCACCAAGCATCAAGATAACATCAAGAACAATAGCTCCTGGAATCAAGTTAGATGGGAAACACATGTTTACTGGGAAATAAGTCCATCCCCAGAAGTTTAAATAACGGTTAATCCACTCACCTAACATCAACGCAAGAACAGAAATAGTCGCGCCAATTGGTAAGCGATAACGCCACCATAGACATGCTTGAACAGCAGCAGGGAAAGTAATTGATACGATAGGTGCTACAGTTACCCATAAACGTCTATCTTTCCAGTCACTCCAGAAATCCCAGTCACCACCAGTCAACATATAGTGAATATGATACCCACCAAGAACTGCAGTGAATAATGTAAAAAGAATCATCCAGTCAAAGGTGCGAGAAACTTGTACCGCTTCCGCACGAGATCGTACAGCTGATTGAGATGCGCTCATTAGCTTACCTCCTAAAAATTAAAATTATATTTTTTATTTTAACTATTCTCTCTTTTACATGTTCCACTCAATTTAATGAATGAAACATGAGAAGGAGATAGTTTATTACTTTAAAAAGCAACTAGATTAAGCTAAGTCTTTTTTCAGTAATTTTGAAATTGCCATAACTTCTGTGTTTACAACACCCATGATAGCAAGAGCAGCCCAACCAAAGAATACGAAACCGTAATGCAATGGTGCAACAAATAACTCTTCCATAAACCAGAAAGTATGACCCCATTCGTTCAAACCAACATTTGGTAAGATCATAAATGGACCAATTACAGCAATTGTATACATTAGATGCATACCTTGTTGATATGTAGGCAATCTTGTTTTTGCATATAAGAAAGCTGACACACCAGTGATGATGTAAATTGGGTATGACAAATAGAATTCGATGATGTGACTTGGTGTAAAGTCAGTATCACGAACGATTGTTTGATGCCAAGTACCGTCTTGCTCTGTGAAATAAGAAGCACCCCAGTAAATAGCCCAACCGTACATAACCAACCATGTCCAGTGAGTAAAATGTCTTCTTAACTCTTCACGAGGCGTGATAGACATTACTTTACGGTCACGAGTTTTCCACAAATATCCCCATAATGTTGAAGCGGTCAACACTTCTAACACAATTTCGATATACAGAAAGTTCATCCAATATGTTTCAAATTCTGGTGCAAATGAATCTAGACCTGCAGACCAGCCGTAGACACCTTCGTACCAACGAACCCAAACGTAAAACACAAAATACAGCATTAAACCTGCGACTAGGTTCTTTTTGTTTAATAGCGGTGCTTCTGCAGCATCAGCCTTAACTGACTCAGTTGTAGCAGCCATTTCTACCTCCTAAATATTATTAAAATTCCTGACTGTTTTTTTAGCCAAGAGCTTCTTGATATATATCCTTACTTTAAAATATACAATTTGCTATGAACAAATTGAATCCACAGTATTCCTTGTGTGGAATGTGAGTGTACCAGTTCAAGAGACTATGTCAAGATAAAAAACATACCCAATACAATTTTTTATTTCGATATTTTTTTAAGAAATCTCAACCCCTCAAAACTGATAACATTAATTACGACTCATTTCGATACTATTAATTCATTTTTTGTTAAAATCCTTTGTTTAATCTTAATTCAGCTTTAACTATGAATCAAAAATATAAGTTTCCTATTCTCATTTTAGGCATTGTTGCTTTACTTGTTTTTCAAGCAAAAGCTGTCATGCCTATCGTGTATGACATTGTTTCTTCTGGTGTTTTCCTTGAAGACTCGCCCGATGAAGCCAATCAAATGACTATTTCTAATGATATGACTTTTTTTGCATTCACCCATTGTAATACTTATATTTCTGATAAAATCGGTTCAGATTTCTCTATTCGTTTCCCAGAAAAAGCAACCCATGCGTGGACAATGGGAAATTACCAATATATTGTTAATGCCAAAATTGAACTCACCCCACCCGATGCAGAACCTTTTAACATAACCTATGCTTGTCGTATTAATTACGATGAAAAAGATGACTTATCCGTTGCGGACAATATGGACAATTGGTCTATTGAGGGTTTATCTGGACTGAATGATTTATAATGCTTTAGTTTAGGAGCAATGCCTTATTTGCTCCTTAAACATTAATCATCTTATTTTTCTCAGTCAGATAGCGCATAATAAGCTGCGCCTAGCAAAGCGGCTTCTTGATTGAGACAGACTTTAACAGATATTTTTTCTAAGACTTTTCGATAACGTCCTTTTGCTAAGAAACCTTCCATCCATAAGCCTTGCTTAATCACGGGTAATATTTTCGTAGCAATCCCGCCTGCTAAAATCACCCCCCCATAAGGTAAACATTTAAGGGCTAAATTTCCAGCTTCTGCCCCATAAATTCGACAAAATAAATTCAAGGTGCTAACACATAGCGCATCTTTAGCATTCATACAATTCTCACTAATCACTACGGCTGGATCTTTAGTTAGAATTTGCTGTTCTGTTTCATTATTAACAAGTGAAGCATCCAAACTTTTTAGAAACTGATAAATATTAACTAAGCCTTCACCTGATACGAGTCTTTCATAACTCACATGCTCAGGATAACGCTTCATTAAATATTGTAATAATAAAATTTCTTCCTCACTATTAGGCGCAAAATCGGTATGCCCCCCTTCTGTTGCCATGACATAATTTTTTTCTCCATCCCAAGTAATAATAGCCTCTCCCAACCCTGTTCCTGCCGCCAAAATAGCCTTATTACCTTGCCTTACCATTGCCGCTTGTGAATTTAATTCGACAAAATTATCTGCTGATAAATTAAGTATTCCCCAAGCTGTTGCCTCCAAATCATTTAATAATATAACTTTTTCAGTGACCGTTTGCTGTGCAATTTGTGAGGCTTTCAAAACCCAAGGCAAATTCGTTGTTCTACAAACCCCATCCATAACAGGTCCTGCAACCCCTATACAAACCTTGGTAATTTCTTCACCCACTAAAAAACTAGCTAATAAACCTTCGAAGGTTTTAAAATTGGCACTCACAAATCGCTGTTTTTTAATACATTTTAAATCGAGTTCTTGCGGATCATATAAAGCTAATAAGGTTTTAGTCCCCCCAATATCTGCGGCAAGAATCATTCTTTTGCCTCGTAATGATTAAAAATTTGATGCTCATTATTTTTATCAAAGCCAACAACGTTATAAGCATCTGCTTTAGTACGTCCCATTTCCATTCCAGGCGTTCCAACGGGCATTCCTGGTACTGAAATTCCTACAATATTAGGTTTTATATTTAGCAATGCTTTAACATCACGGGCTGGCACATGCCCCTCTATCACATAACCGTTAACAATGGCTGTGTGACAAGATGCCATGTTTTTTGGTACATTATACTTATCTTTAATTGCCTGCATTTTTTCACTCAAAATATCTTTAACTTTAAAGTTATTTTTTTCCAAATGTGCAATCCATTTTCCACAACATTGGCAACTAGGGCTTCTATGAACCGTTATCTCAATAGGCTGAGTTTTTGTTTCTGCAGCATAACTGATCGCTGTTATAGCAGATAAACCGATAATAAAAAGAATATTTCTCATGCGTTCCACCCTCTTCTAGTTTTTTAAAAAAATGAATAATAACTTAGTTTGATTGATGATAAAAGGGGCTATATTTATGAACTGCATCAACCATTGCTTTAACATGTTCTGGGTTCATATCAGGTAAAATACCATGCCCTAAATTAAATACATGCCCCGAACCCTGCCCATATTTATCTAAAATTAATTTCACTTTTTCACTAATTACTTCTGGCTGGGCATACAATGCAACAGGATCCATATTACCTTGTAATGCGACCTTA
>CAYROI010000004.1:11696-18270 GCA_964425835.1 uncultured Methylococcaceae bacterium | reverse complement strand
TTTAAATAGGCTGCCACCGATTGCGCTAACTTATCTAACATTTGGTGCATTAAAGCAGGCTCGTTATACATCAACGCCTTAACTTTTTGAAAACTTTTACTGCTTCCGCCTTCGACCATGTAAGTTGCAAGCGTCCACGGACTTCCCGAAAAACCAATTAAGGGGACACGTCCTTGCAAATTTTTCCGAATCAATCTTACCGCATCCATCACATATTTTAATTCAAGCTCAGGATCTGGAATCGGTAATGCGTTAATATCCGCCGCATTCTGAATGGTTTTTTTGAACTTAGGTCCTTCACCTTCAATAAAATAAAGCCCTAATCCCATCGCATCAGGAATGGTTAAAATATCTGAAAACAAAATGGCTGCATCAAAATCAAAACGTTCCAGAGGCTGTAAAGTCACCTCACAAGCCAATTCTGGGTTAGTACATAAATCTAAAAAACTCCCTGCCTGAGCGCGTATTTTACGATATTCAGGTAAATAACGCCCCGCTTGACGCATCATCCACACAGGGGTTCTATTAACAGGTTGTTTAAGTAACGTTTTTAGAAAAATATCATTTTTTAGGGTTGTCATGCTGAAAAAAATTTTTGAAAGAAAAAGAAAAAAGCAGCTTATTTTTTACCGCTCTAAATTACACAGGTTTTTTAAAGCTCCTGCTGAATCGCTTTAAATTGCTTTGCCCACGCCTGTTTAAATAATCGCGGTAAGGTTTTAACTCTTTTTTGTGCAGTATTAGCGGTCGAAAAAGAACCATAGAATAAAATATAAAGCCGTTTATTTTTTCGGGTCACTTGAACATATTTAAGCGACTTTTTTAATTTTTTATATCTTCTTAAAACAGCTAATAGTGCCTTTTTTTTCGAGGTAACCATTAGCTGTAACGTATATTTCTTAGGCGATTGCCGCAAAATCCATTGCCGATCATTGAAATATACCTGCTGTTTTTTTATTTTAACAGCCAATTTTACAGGCTGATTATTAACACGCATTTTAATAGGCTCTATTTCTTGTGGCTTAGCTAGATCAGTATTTTTAGGCTCAATGACCACTTTATCTTCTATCGCATCTATCACGCTATCTTCAGAAGCAATACCTACTTTAGGAGATTCTACGGGCAGCTTATTTGCAACCGTTGTTTGTGGTTGAACAGGCTGCTGCACAACTTGAGGTGCGTTATCGTGCGATTTCAAACTAGGTTGATAGACATAGACCAGAACCCCACCCATAATCAAACTGCCTAATAAAATCAATTCACGTTGCCATTTAAACCATATATTAGTTTGCTTTTGTAACTCACTAATAACCTCTCCTGGTATTCCCTTTGTTTGCTGATAAAGTTTATTAATTAATTTATCACAAATCGCATCTTCTAAAACCAAAGACTCAGGAAGAAGTGCCAAGGTTTTCAAAAAAATACGCACGCCTTGTCTATCCAAAGCAGGAATCTCTACAAAATAACAATTATCAATACTTACATCTGTTTTACTTTTCAGTGCTAATTCTTTTTTAGTCAGTGAAAACATAATTCTAATGGCAGGATACTTTAATGAATATTTAATTAACTTATCAATAAAACCCTGTGGTAACTGTCCTGCATTGTCTAATATTAAGACAATTTTTTGCTGATGTTCTGCGTAAAAAAGTAACATATCTTCTAAACTTGCAGCATCGGGGATAGATCCCTGCGCTTTAATCGCTAAGGTAAGTTCTTTTTTTATATCACCAAAACTAAGCAAACTTGTTTCTTGAAAAAAACACACGGCGCGTTGCCGTTCTTGGTTTTTTTTCAAGGTTTTAAGTAAAGTCGTTTTACCTATTCCCTCAGCACCACAAACAATTAAAGCCTCACGTTGATTTAAAATAAGCTGAACTAATAAATCAAATTTTTCAGTACGCTCTAAACTAATTAAGCCATGAGTGTCAATATGATGCTGTTCCTCAGCTGTCATCAACTATACACCTTGATAATCGTTGAGTGTTTGCGCCAAAAGAGACATTTCAATATTCATCGGTAAAGTTGCCTTACCAATTTTCTCTAAAGCAATAACACGAATAGCCCCGTCTATATTTTTCTTATCAACAGACATATGTTCAATATACGCCGCTGTAGTCAAATTCTTAGGTGAAAGAATAGGTAAATTTACCTGTTTAAAAATAGCAATAATTCGCGCGACATCTTCATTACTTAAGTAACCTAACCGCCTTGATAAGTCAGCTGCCAAACAAGTTCCAATAGCAATAGCTTCACCATGTAAGTATTCACCATAGCCAATGCCTGTTTCAATCGCATGACCAAACGTATGCCCTAAATTTAAGATTGCTCGAATACCTGACTCATGTTCATCCTCGGCAACAACTGCGGCTTTATTGATACAAGCGCGTTCAATAGCAAAAGATAAAGCGTGTTCATTTTTCAGTAATAATAACGCTACATTCGCTTCTAACCATTCAAAAAACGCATAATCTCTAATCAAGCCATATTTAATGACTTCTGCAATCCCTGCCGATAATTGTCGATCATCAAGGGTATCTAAAACAGATATATCTGCAATCACCGCTTGTGGCTGGTAAAAAGCACCTATCATATTTTTACCTAAAACATGATTAACCCCTGTTTTTCCGCCTACCGAAGAATCTACCTGTGCCAACAATGTCGTTGGAATTTGAATAAAATTTATTCCACGCTGATAACACGCCGCCGCGAACCCCCCCATATCACCGACAACCCCCCCACCTAAGGCAATTAAGGTCGCGTTACGATTAAATTTAACCTCTAGCAATTGGGTGAAAATAGTTTCAACATAAGTCAAAGTCTTATACTGCTCACCATCAGGTAAAATAATAATTTCAAGCGCGTAAGTCGATAAATTATTTTTTAATTGCGCTAAATATAACGGTGCAATCGTGGTATTAGTTACAATCAAAACTTGCTTGGACTTTATATATTGTGGTAATAAATTTTCTTGGGTTAATAAATTTAAACCAATATAAATAGGGTAACTTCGTGTCCCCAAATCAACATTTAATTGCTTATATTTATTCATCATTAGCCTGCTGATACGCCTCTAATATTGATTTAACCACAGCCTTCGTCTGATTTATCCCTGTATCTATTTTAAAGTCCGCACACTCAAGATACTTTGCGTTTCGTTGCGAAAATAGCGTTTCAATTCGCTCTCGTGGATTATCTGTCTGTAATAAAGGTCTTTTTGTATCTCGACGGGTTCTACTCAAAATATGATCTACCGAACACTCCAAATAAACCACAAAACCATTCGCTATTAATAAATCTCTGTTTTTTTCTCGCAAAATTGCCCCGCCGCCTGTTGCTAAAACAATGCCATCAATTTCAGTTAGCCGCGCAATCATTGTTTGCTCACGGTTTCTAAACCCCTTTTCACCTTCGTATTCAAAAATAGTCGCTATATCAACGCCTGTATTTTCTTCAATCGCTTTGTCACTATCGTAAAAAGGAATTTGTAACGCCGCGGCTAATTGCCGCCCAATGGTGGTTTTCCCCGCGCCCATTAGACCAATTAAATAAATATTTTCTGTTTGTTTCATAAATAACGGGAAATAAGGTTAAAAAAGGGGGCATTATGCCCCCTTTTTGATAATAGTTGAAGTAGGATTAATCTAATGTTAATGAATCTTTAACAATTTTAGGGGTGACAAATACTAACAATTCTTTTTTGACCTCCGAGTCTTTTGTATTTCTAAACAAAATCCCCACAACGGGAAGGTCACCAAAAAAAGGCACTTTGGTCACTATTTTTCCTGTATTCATCGCATAAATCCCCCCCAAAACTACGGTTTCCCCATCTTTAACCTGTACGGTTGTTTTTACTTCTTCTTTGTCAATTCTTTGAGGATCGACTTGATTGGGAGTATCATTTTTTATTGCTAAATCCATAATCACACTGCCATTTGGGGTAATCTGTGGTGTCACTTTTAATTCTAACACTGCATCAACTAATTCCGTTGTTGTGCCATCGGCACTCCGCGATTGATAAGGTATTTGAATCCCTTGTTTAATAATCGCCTCCATTCTATCTGAAGTTAAAACCCTAGGGTTAGAAATTAATTCTCCTCGATTATCACCCTCTAGTGCAGATATTTCTAAATTCAATACATAGTCTGCAGCCCTAGCTAAAGTCATTCCTAATGCCGCCGGGGGAAAACCACCAGCAGCGGTTGCGGCTAAATCCACTAAATAGTTGCTGGTATTTACATCACTCACAGAGGGAACAACAATGCCGCCGCCTGTTCTTGTTCCTGTAATTCCTCGTGTTACTAAACCACCCACTGTCGGTGCAGGACCAACCGCAAACCCTGTATTAGAACCAACTGCTGCCGCTTTGGCAACCCCAAAGCGCATCCCGATTTCTTTCGCAAAATTTTTATCGGCCTTAACAATCCGTGCCTCAATCATCACCTGTCTAACGGGTATATCTAACGTTTGAATCAGTGCGCGAATTTCTTTCAGCTTCTTTGTAGTATCTTTAACAATTAAAACATTCGTTCTCACATCAACATTGACAACACCTCGCTTTGAAAGTAAACGTGGAATTAATATATTACTTTGACCTGTATTCTGAGTACTTAAATTTCTAGTCGACACATTTTTCCCACCTTTCAGTATATCTCTAATATCTTTCGCTTTTGCATAGTTAATTTGGATATATTCTGTTTGTAACCGCTCTAATTGATCAACCACTTTTTTTGAAGCCAGTTCTTCCTCTTCAATTTTAGTAATTTGCGCCGTGGGTGCGACCAAAATAACATTCCCTGCTTCACGCTTTGCCAAGCCATTAGCTTTTAAAATTAAATCCAATGCTTGATCCCAAGGCACATCATTTAAGCGTAACGTTACATTCCCTGATACCGCCTCTGAGGCAATAATATTAAGTTCGGTAAAGTCTGCGAGAATTTGTAACACATCACGCACATCAATCGCTTGAAAATTCAATGATAACTTAGCCCCTGAATAAGGAAATTTTTCTTTGGCAGCAATTTTTTTCTCAGCAGCTGTCATCGGTCTAAAATCAACCGTTAACATGCCATTTTCTTGAAAAGATGAATATTCATAATTATCATTACTTGGTGTAATTGTTATGATTGTATTCACCCCTTTTTTTACCGCCTCAATTTTTTGTATCGGCGTTGCAAAATCTGAAACATCAAAACGCTTTCTAAGGGCTTTAGGCAATTGGGTATTTAAAAATTTTAAGACCACTTTTCCTGCCATTTTTTTGGTATCAACAATCGTATTAGGATTCGCTAATTCAACTAATAATAACCCTTCTCCTCCCGCACCTCGTTTAAAATCTATATCCTTAATACGTTGCTGGGGTAATAAACGCGCAACCACTGAGTTTTTCTGATGATTATCCGCCTCATTATTCTCGATAACAACGGATTCATTAGCATATGTGACTGTATTATCTACAGGCGGCGTTGTTTTAACCGCTAATTTAGTTTTATTTAAAGTAATTAATACTTTATTTCCAACCACTTTAGTTTCATAGGGAACAGATGCAACTAGATTAATAATAACCCGTGTACGTCCACCCGCTTCAATAACATAAGCATCACTTGCAGCCCCAGTATTAATTGGGAAATTTTTATGCTTTAAAGCACTTTTAACGCCTTTAAAATCTAATGCAATTCTCGCAGGATTATCTGTCTGAAATACTTTTGGTGCGATGGGTGTCCCTGTCATTTCTAACTGTATTTGAATTTTATTACTCGCAAGTGTGGAAAAATCAAGTTTAGTAATCGAAAGATCACCCGCCCAAGTAGGGTTTATAAAGCCAAGAACCAGAAACAAACTCGTCACGACCAAAGTCATCAAATGACCTACCCAAATTTTTAATAATTGTCTCTTATACATGATATTCATCATTTAACCTTCAGCTTACTTTTTTTCATCTATACCCATATCTAAGGGTAGCTTGGCTTCTTTTTTAACCCATGTTTCTGAAGCGTCATCTTCCTTAATGATCTCTTCAAGCTTAATTTCCATTGCTGAAATTTGGGTGATTTTTCCGTAATTTTTTCCCATATAATTCCCTACTTTTACTTTTTGTATTCCTTCCTCAGAACGTACTAACCCCCATAGCTGATCCGTTTTTACCGTACCCACCATTTTTAAAGCCTCTAAAGGGAAGCTTTCCAAATCTTCTTTGATTCGTTTAAAATTAGGTTTTATCCCATTGGTCATTTTTTTAGGCAAATTGATCTCATCCTCAATGACTTCATCTATTTGTACTATCGGAACAAAAGGATCACGCGAGCCATCTAACTCAAAATAAAAAAAATCCACTGTTCCCATTTCATCCAACGCAGGAATCCCGATATTTTTTTTTGATTCCTCAATTGTCTCTTCAATAAAACCTTCTAAATCTGACAAACCCTCATCACTACAAGCCGAAAGCATTAAAACAGTCAATAAAATACTTAAATGAATCAATAAATTAACCATTAGTCACTGCCTCTTCTGGCTCATCTTCCTCTGATGCTTCATTATAGGTTCTTATAATTGCCTTCATTTCCAGACGTGTATC
>CAYROI010000004.1:4082-11596 GCA_964425835.1 uncultured Methylococcaceae bacterium | reverse complement strand
GCTTGCTTTTGCTTCGTTTCAAAACTAACTCTAAGTTCCTGCTCTTCTTTTTCTAAAACATCCCAAGCTGCAATTTGAGGCATTGTAAATTGATAAACCCCACCGCCTGCAACTAGAATACAAATTAATGAAATAACAACAATTTTAATTTGTAAGGGCCAGGAACCTGCCGCATTATAATCCCAATTAACTTCTGATAAATTCATTATTTCGCCTCAGATTCATCTTCTTTTTGCTGATCTTTTTTCTTAATTTGCTTTGCAAGAATAATAAATTGACTATCTTTTTCTGTTTCTGAACGCGCTCGCCCATCTATTTTTTTAAGTCCACTCCCTTCTAAATCCATCCACTCAGAAGCGACAATTGCATCCATCAATGCAGAGACTTCTGAATTTGCTGTCAAACGACCTTTCAGGGTTAATTTATCCCCTTTCTGCGTAAAATTAGTTAGATAAATACCCTCGGGGGTTAATTTTCTTAATTCATCGAAAACATGCACAATTTCTGAACGACTTGCTTGTAAATCCTCAATAACTTCAATTTTATCCCTCAATTTTTCCTTTTTATCAGTTATTTTTTTAATTTCAGCAATTTTTTCATCCACTTTAGCAATTTCAGCTTTTAAATAGTCATTACGAATCGTTTGATAATCTTTCCGCCCTTCAATATACTGATAAACCAAACCAAATAGAAGACAAGTCATAAGTACCGATAATGCCAGCGCATTGATAAAGGTTTTTTGCTGCTCCTCACGTAACGCTTCACGCCAAGGTAATAAATTGATTCTAGCCATTTAATCGAAACTCCTTAAAGCAAGTCCACTGGCAATCATCATTGCAGGCGCATCATTACTGAGGTTTTGAGGCTTTACTCGACTCGACAAAGACATATCAATAAAGGGATTAGCAACATGTGCCTCAATACCAAGGGTCTCTTTTATTATTTTGTCAAGACCTGTAATAGAAGCACACCCCCCTGCAAGGATAATACTATCAACTTCCCGACTAACACTCGAAGATGCGAAAAACTGTAAAGCCCTAGAAATTTGTTGTACCATTGCCTGTTTAAAAGGCTCTAACACATCTGTAATATAATTATCAGGTAAACCGCCTTGGCGTTTAGCAAGCCCCGCCTCTTCATAAGAAAGCCCATAGCGCCGTTGAATTTCTTCAGTCAACTGCTTACCCCCAAAACTTTGTTCACGTGAATAAATGGTTCGACAGCCATATAAAATATTAAGCGTTGTCATTGTTGCCCCAATATCGGCAATCGCTACCGTCTGCGTTTCAATATCTTTAGGCAACTGCTCTGCTAATAACAAAAAAGCATTTTCCATTGCAAATGCTTCCACATCAACAATCTTAGCCTTTAAACCTGCTTGAGCCAGCGCCTCAATTCTATCCTCAACATTTTCTCGCCGAGAAGCCGCTAATAAAACATCGACCATATTAGGGTTTGCTTCATTTTCGCCCTGAACTTCAAAATCCAGATTAACCTCATCCAAGGCATAAGGGACATATTGATCTGCCTCAATAAAAATTTGCTCTTCCATTTCATCGTCTTTTAAATCAGCCGACATTTGAATAACTTTACTCATGACAGAAGAGCCTGCGACAGCAACACAAGCGTTTTTTTCTTTTGTTCTTGATTGTCTAACTGCCATTTTAATGGCATCAGCAACCGCATCAATATTAACAATATTTTTATCAACTACCGTCTCTTGAGGTAAGGGAACAACCGCATAACTTTCAACACGATAACGAGAACCTGTTTTACTTATTTCCAACAATTTAACCGCCGCAGTACTGATGTCTATTCCCAAAACCACTGTATCACCACGTTTAAACCAATTCATATATCAACCTATTTTTACCGTTTAAATTAACTCTTCAAATGGACTCAATCTTGTTTTGAAGTATAGTAGTCTTTTTTTTTTTGATAGAAAAATATTGTTTTATTTTCTTCTTAACACTTGCCCTTAAGATAAAAAAACGTTACTTTCATCACTTAATTTATTTTCTAACTAGGTCTTTATAATGGACTGATTTATAATCACGTCATTATAAATCTTAAAATATTCACCAAAATCACTCAATGAGTTAAATCTTAAAAATAGGGTTAACCAACAGCCATCACCCTATTATCTAAAAAGTTATGAATCTCACTTATGAACATTTTCAAATCTACGCCTCCTTAAAGAATGACTTTATTTAAATTAATTTTAAAATGGTTCGCTATTTTTAGCCTCCTTACGCTCATTGGGATAACCACAGGGGCTTATATTTATTATCAAAAACTTCTTAGCGATTTACCTGATGTTGCTCAATTACAAGAAATTTCTTACCAGACCCCTTTTAGAGTTTATAGCCAAGATAAAAAATTAATTGCTCAATTTGGTGAAAAAAGACGTGAACCTATTGCAATTAATCAAATTCCCAAACAATTAATTCAAGCTTTTTTAGCCGCAGAAGATGATCGCTACTACGATCATCCAGGCGTTGACTACAAAAGTCTCATGAGAGCCTCTATTCAATTATTATTAACAGGCAAGAAAAAACAAGGGGGAAGCACGATTACTATGCAGGTTACCCGTAATTTTTTACTCACCCCTGAAAAAACTTATGAGCGAAAATTTAAAGAAATTATTCTCTCGCTACAAATAGAAAAATTGTATAGCAAAGATCAAATTCTCGAGTTTTATTTAAATAAAATTTATATGGGACATCGCTCTTACGGTATTGTTGCCGCTGCCAAAACTTATTATGGAAAAACGCTGGAGGAATTAACCTTAGCACAACAAGCCATGATTGCAGGGCTACCTAAAGCTCCGTCTGCTTATAATCCTATTTCAAATCCTGAGCGCGCAAAAATGCGCCGTGATTATATTTTACACAGAATGCAATTATTAGCCTACGCCTCTAAAGAAGCCGTAGATCATGCCTTAGAACAACCAATAACAGCTACACAACACTACCCCATCATTGAATTATCTGCGCCTTATGTTGCGGAAATGGTTCGCCGAGAAATGGTAAAAAAGTATGGTGATAAAACTTATGCCAATGGAATGAGAGTTTACACAACGCTAGGGTCACATTTACAATTAACGGCAATAAAATCTCTCCGCTATGCTTTACATAAATATGACCGCCGTCATGGGTACCGCGCCCTACCCCATCAAATTTTCACCACTGAAGCCAATTTTCAAGCCCTAAAAATTATTGGCGATACTTATCCTGCTCAAATACAGGCGATTGAAAATAAAATAGTTCACGTACGGTTACAAAACGATAGCACCCTTAATATCCCTTGGAAAAATTTCCTCTGGGCAAGGTATTTTAGAACCAACCACTATCCTCGGGGAGTCAAAAGACCTCGTTCATTAAAAGCTGCCTTTAATGTTAATGATATTATTCGTGTCAGACCTTTAGATAAAGGGGGGTGGGAACTAACGCAAATCCCTAAAGTTCAAGGCGGGTTTACCGCGTTAAACCCTATGAATGGCGCAATAGAAGCCATTGCGGGCGGGTTTGATTTTCATCAAAGTGAATATAACCGTGCAACACAAACTAAACGTCAACCAGGATCAGGATTTAAACCTGTGATTTATGCAACGGCTTTAAAAGAAGGGTTAACGCTTGCCAGTGTCATCAATGACGCACCTATTGTCATCGCCAAGGGGACAAAAAAAGATCGTGCTTGGCGACCTCAAAATTATAGTCATCGTTATTATGGACCTACCCGTATTCGGGCGGCACTTTACAAGTCAAGAAACATTGTCTCTATCCGTCTAACACAAATAGTCGGGCTAGACAAAGTAATTAAAACAGCCAAAGATTTTGGTTTTAGCGACGAACAATTGCCTCATGGGCTTTCTTTAGCCTTAGGAAGTGGTTCAGCGTCCCCTTTACGAATGGCAAATTTTTTCGCAATTTTTGCCAATGGGGGCTTTTTAGTTGAACCGCATTTTATTCAACGAATTGAAGACCACACAGGAAAAGTAATTTTTGAAGCGAAACCCAAAACTGCCTGTCCTATGTGTAACGATCAATCTACCGAAATTTTAAACTCAAACCAATTATTAAGCACACGTGCGCCTCGTGTTTTAAGTCCAGAAATCACTTTTCTAATATCCTCTGTTCTACGCGATGTAGTTAAACGTGGAACGGCAACACGGGCTAAAGTCTTAGGGCGTCATGATCTTGCAGGTAAAACAGGCACAACCAACGGACAAAGAGATGCTTGGTTTAATGGCTTTCATCCAAGTATTGTTGCCAGTGCTTGGGTTGGATTAGATTCATATAAGACATTAGGAAGAGGTGAAACAGGGGGTAAAACAGCCCTTCCCATGTGGATTAAATTTATGGAAACCGCATTAAAAGATGTACCAGAAGCCCCTTTAACACCCCCTAAAGGGATTGTTAAAAAATACATTGCAGGCATCACTGATGTAAAAACAACGTCAGGACTTCCAGGTGGAACATGGGAATATTTCCAAGAAGGCGTTTATCCTAAGAAAAGTACTGCCCTTGTTAGGAAGACAACCACAACCTATAAACCAGCAAGAAGTACAAAAATGATTCAAAAAACCATTGAAAATTTATTTTAGCCTCTCTTTTCAGCAGAAGAGATTAAAACCTCTTCCGCTGATTAAAGATTATTCTTTTATAACCTTTGCATCTTCAAACATAACAGCATAAACATAGCCATAACCAAAATCCTTATCTAAGCCAAGCTTACCTTCAATAACCACGACATCATCTAACTTAACCACTGCATCCGTCGTGATTGTTAGGTCGTTAAGGGTGCTATTATCTCTGATATGAATCCAGTTTTTACCCATAACACCCTCGGTAAATTTGGTTACTACTCCACGTACCTTAACTATTTTCCCCGCTAGTTTTTCTTTTTCAGCGTAAATTTTCGCAATGGTTTTTCCATCTTTCAATTTATCAATTTTCTTAACTAAAGGCGTTGCCTTTTTTGGCTCAGATCGTTTGTGTTTTGAAGTCGGTGTTGTTTTATCCGTTATAAAACGGTTAACAAAATAAACAATAGGAAAATCACGATTTAATGACTCACTATGGAAATTTTCCATTGGCATTTTTGTGGAAAAAGAAACTTTATCACCGATTGTTAGCTTAATTGCAGGGGCTGCCACCCAAATGGGTTGTTTTCCCGTCTTGACCTTTACATAAATATAACTTCCCACATAAAGAACTTCAATCACTTCACCCGCTATTTTTGGTGCTGTTTTTAATATTTTTTTAGGTTTTTCTTTAGCAATAGCTGAACTAATCAAGCCAACATTAGAAAAAGCTAAAGAAGTACTAATTAATAAGACCAACAAATAGGTTTGTTTTGTCATAATTTAAGGTTGTGCAAAATAATGGGTTAAGAAATCATCAAAACTTAGGACATCAGCCATCTCAATTTGTTGTTGTTTTTTATGTGATTCTTTTGCCATCTCCCTAAATTGTTGCACAATCGCCTTGTCCAAAGGGGGTTGTGATTTAAAATAAGCATGGTGTTCTTTTGATGCAGCCAAGCCAAAGCATCCAAAAGGTTGTTGCCGTTGCTGCATAGTTTGTAAAATTTTTGCAGACGGGGTTAAATCAGCATCATTAACTCGAGCTTGTTGTAATTTTAAGGCGTTGCTATAAGGTTTATCGGCACTATTTTCATCTAAAATTTCACAAATAGGTCGCATTTCTTGCAAAATATCTCTCGCCCAGCTTCGTAAAGGTATCATTTTTCCTTGCTGATTAAGCTTAAGATCAGGTCGTCTACCCGCATGAGCCACTGCTAATTGGTTGTTATTATTAATTTCCTGCTCATTGCTAGTTTGCAAAGGACTTTCTTTTAATAAACAATGTAATAAGAATGCTTCCACAAAACGGGATTTATTTTCATCAATGCCAATAGGATTAAATACATCTAAATCTAATGAGCGAATTTCAACATATTCTACCCCTCTATTTTTAAGTGCTGATGTTGGTTTTTCACCTGAGAGGCTAATTTGTTTCGGGCGTACCGTACTATAAAATTCATTCTCAATTTGTAAAATATGGGAACTTAATTGTTGATATTTTCCATCTACTTTAATACCAATAGACTCATAGTCTGGATACGGGGTATTTATAGCCGTTGCTAAAGTATCAACATAACCATTCAACGTATTATAATCAATCTTTAAACTGGCTTGATTCGCACTTTTATAACCAATATCACTCATCCTTAATGAGGTTGCAAAGGGGTGGAAAAGTGTATGTGCATCTAGCTCATTAAACTGACTCATTAACTGCGGGCGACTTTTAAAGAAACTTTTACAAATAGCAGAGGATGCACCAAATAAATATAAAATCAGCCAACCTTGTCGTTGAAAGTTTCTAATTAACTCAAAATAACCACTTGAAATAAAATCATTTAAAGATTGTGACGCATTGTTAGTTTGCTGTTTTAAAATTGACCATAACGGTTTAGGAACAGAATAATTAAAGTGAATTCCTGCAATAGACTGCATCGTTCGACCATAACGATGCGCTAAACCTTGCCGATAAACCTGTTTCATTCTGCCAATGTTTGAACTGCCATACACCGCGATAGGAATACTTTTATCCCCATTAATTCCGCAAGGCATACTCGTTGCCAATAACATCTCATCATCTAGGTTTTGGATCACGAATTGATGTATCTGATGTAAAGAATTGAGGGTTTCTTTAATATCTGTAAAAGGAGAGGTAATAAATTCTAATAATGCTTCGGAATAATCAGTAGTAATTGATGGATGAGTCAATGCTGACCCTAGAAGGCTAGGATGCGGTGTTGTTGCGATTGAACCTTGTTTGGAAATTCTAAGACTCTCCTTTTCCAACCCTTTAAGTCCGTTGCAAAGTAAATATTGTTTATCATTATCAATAAGATAACGTAAACGTGGTGAAAGTAAAAGCTTTGAATGGATCATAACAAATATTTTCTAGCATTAAAGCGTTGGAAAAATACGTTATTATAAGGGTTTAAGCATTTTAAAAAAGCACTAATCATTATAGGCATAAATAAACGGGACTCATTATGGAAAATAAACCGCTCAGAATTTTAAAATCTGTCTTTGGGTATGATAGCTTTAGAGGACAACAGCAACAGATTATAAAACAAGTTTTACAAGGGGGAAATGCACTCGTTTTAATGCCAACGGGTGGTGGAAAATCACTCTGTTATCAGATTCCTGCCTTACTTAGAGAAGGGATTGCCATTGTTATTTCCCCCTTAATTGCCCTCATGCAAGACCAAGTAACCGCTTTACATCAACTCGGTATTAAAGCCGCTTTTATCAATTCATCGCTTTCATTTCAAAATGCCAATCAAATCGAACAACAAATGCGTCTGGGTGAATTAGATTTAGTCTATATTGCCCCAGAACGTTTAACCCAATCGCATACCCTATCATTACTATCTCAAATCAATATTGCTTTATTTGCCATTGATGAAGCCCATTGTGTGTCTCAATGGGGTCATGA
>CAYROI010000004.1:0-3982 GCA_964425835.1 uncultured Methylococcaceae bacterium | reverse complement strand
CAAAAACAAAAACCTAAACAACAGCTGTTAAATTTTATCCAAACCGAACATCTTAGTGATGCAGGGATTGTCTATTGTTTCTCCCGTAAAAAAGTTGAAGCGACTGCTAAATGGTTAAGAGAACAAGGGCTTAATGCCTATCCTTATCATGCAGGCTTAGATCACCAAACTCGCACCTTACATCAGCAATATTTTTTAATGACTGAAGGCGTGATTATTGTTGCCACCATTGCTTTTGGCATGGGAATTGATAAACCGAATGTACGTTTTGTCGCCCATTTAGATTTACCCAAAAGTGTTGAAGGTTATTATCAAGAAACAGGGCGTGCAGGACGAGATGGTTTGCCTGCCAATGCATGGATGAGTTATGGAATACAAGATGTCGTATTACTCAAACGATTATTAATGAATGGTAATGCTGATCTTCAACACAAAACGATTGAATTACATAAACTCGATGCAATGCTTGCTTTATGTGAATCCATACAATGTCGTCGGCAAATTTTACTTAAGTATTTTGGTGAAACTCAACATAGCCCTTGTGGGAATTGTGATACCTGTCTTGAACCTGCTGAAACTTGGGATGCAACCATTGCCGCTCAACAGCTATTATCGTGTATTTATAGAACAGGGCAACGCTTTGGGGGAGCTTACCTCATTAATGTTTTATTAGGTATTACTGATGAAAGAATCCAAAACAACCATCACCATCAACAATCCACTTTTGGGATAGGTAAAGCCTTAGATGAAAAACAATGGCATTCTATATTAAGACAGCTAGTGGCTAAAAACTTAATTGGCGTTGATTTTGAAAATTATGGGACATTCAAATTAATAGAACAATCTCGCCCTGTTTTACGGGGAGAGCAACCCTTAATCTTAAGGATTGATAAAACGATCTCTAACAATAGCCAATATAAAAAATCCCAACGTAAACAGCGCGAAGGGGCTTTATGGCAAGCCTTACAGGCTAAACGCCTTGCAATAGCTAAAGAACAAGATGTTCCTGCTTATGTCATTTTTCATGATACAACGCTCGCTGAAATTATGGAAACCAAACCTTTAACACGCGTACAAATGTCGCAAATTTCAGGGGTTGGAGAACATAAACTTAAACACTATGCCGATGCGTTTATTGCCGTCATTCAAGACTCTATTAATCAGCAACAACAAGGAATTACCGATACTGAGGCAGAAAGCCTACAATTATTTAAAACAGGAATGGCTATTGAAGACATCGCGCTAAAGCGTGGTTTTCAATCAACTACAATTTACGGACATTTAGCAACTGTCATTGAAGTAGGTGGAATCACTTTAAAAAATGTTATAGATTTACCAGAAGCTGAAATTCAAAAAATTCAAACTGCTTTTTTAGCACTGCCAAAAGAACAGGAAAACATGATAAAACCTATTTTTGAATTATTTGAAGAACACTATGATTATGGCATATTACGCTGTATAAAAGCCGCACTTCCCCTAGCTGATGAAAATAAACATGAATAATAAAAAAGAAATTCTAAGCAAACGTTTTAAAAAACTAGAAAAACATTATCTTGCCTTGAAAGATTATAAAAATTTCATCGACAAACTCATAGAACAAAAAGACCTTTATGACCCTAATATTTTCAACACCTTAAAAATTGAAGAAAAAGCCATTTTAGATGCTTATTTAAAACGATTTTCATCCCTTCAAGATTTTTTAGGGGCTAAAATATTTTCACCACTCCTTGAGATTGCAGGAATTAATAATGGAAAAATGAGCGAGGTTCTATACATGGTAGAAAAGGAAGAAATTATAGACAGTTTAGAAAACTGGATAGAACTTAGAGAAGTCAGAAATGAATTAGAACATGACTACCCCGAGAATTTAGAAAAAGCCTTGGAAGATTTAGAGTTTTGTATTAACAATTTTGAAAAAATAGAAAGTTATTATTTAAACAGTCTACAATTTGCTCAAAAATATATCCATGCGCCTCTCTAATAGACTTAAGAAAATCATCAAACAAAGTATTTTTAACGGCTTTGGTGAAGTTGATATTTATCTTTTTGGTAGCCGAGTAGATGACACTAAAAAAGGGGGCGATATAGATATTGCGGTTGATGTAAATTTATCAACAGAAAACTTCAAACGCTATAAAATCCAATTTTTTTTATCCCTAATGAAATTAGGCTATGACTTAAAAATAGATATAGTCCCTTACAAAAACGATGACCCATTATTAACCGCCGAAATTAAAAAAAATTCTTTAAAACTGTAAAATTTATCAATAGACTTGTCCTTTTAAATCCCAGCGATAGCTTATGCCAAAGTCTAAGATTTTTTAATGGACAAGTCTAATATAAAAATATTCAGTAACTACTCAGGTAATAGTAGACTGTATGTAGCCTGCGGAATACGGAGAGGGAGACGATCATTCGTTAAGACTCTTTTAAAAATATCATAAAATATTTGTCAAACTGATATTTTGAGCTATTAATTTTAAAGAAAACGCGAAGCATCTCGTCTCTACCATGAATAAAGTTATTCTTATTCCATCTTAAGTTGACAGCTCATTTTTATAGTCTTCTAAACTTAGGTTTTTATAGTTATTAAAATTTAGCTTTTAAATCAACATGTAACACATCAACATTATTACCATCAAGGTTGTTAGCACCATATTCTTTTGCAGCATAATAAGTGAATGCGGTTGAGAAGTTTTTACTAATTTTATAGCCTAAACTTATTCTATGACCACGTGAAGCGGTATTTCCTTCAGCAAAATCTGAATCATTGAATAGATCAACCACAGCATCTTCTTGCGTATCACGATAGTTATAATCTAAACTGAAATTTTTATACTTCGTTCCGATACCCGCCAACCATGCAGTATTTTGATTACCATCATTAGCCGCTGCATTAATAACATATTGACCATAAAGTTTAATTGGAACGATACCTGTTTTAAAATCTAATTTTCCTGCAATTTCATATAATTCAGCATCAGTATTTAAGTTACCTTTACTATTACCTATTGCATCATCATAAATAAATGTATTAAAGCCTAACGAGCCTTTAACCTTATCATTAAATTTCATTTCACCACTAACACCCGCATGAAATAATTTTTGATCTTGCCCATAGCCATTATTATCACTAGAACTTGCCGATAAATTTTTACCATCATTAACGTTAAAATAACCCGCACTTGCTTTTATCTTAGTCTGCCCAAACTTCTTTTGGTAAGTCATCGCTAAGCCTTCTGGATTAACATCCGTATCCCAAATGAGTCCTTTTTTAAGACTATACCAAGGCATTGGCATTTTGCCTGCAATTAGATGTGCCCCTGGTGCAAAATGTGGATGCCAATCAATAAATGCACGATCAAAGAAAATATCCTTACCTACAAACCCACCTTCTAAATCTTGGTTAGTTGATGTTGTTCCTCCTCCAGTGACTAAACGAAAACCTGCATCAACTTCATCATTAATTTTAGCGGCAATAGCAATACGCGCTCGAATACGTTGTCGACTTTCACGTACTCCTTTCGCATCGGTGTGTTTTTCTTCATATCTTGCACGCATATCCCCTGAAATTTTAATGCGTGAAGCCCAGTCCATATCTAAAATGCTTCCACTATTTTTAGTCGTTTTTTTAGGCTGATTTTCTTCAGCTTGTGAAATCAATTTTTCATATTGGGCTTTAGTTAACACCCTGTTTTCTAACAACGTATTTAAAAGCTCTTTATCAGATGCAGATGCAGTCGCTACTGTTAATAAAGCACTCGTTAAGACAATTGTTTTAAAGCCAAATTTAAAGGATATTTTCATAGTATAAATTCAAATTAATCTAAAAGGTAAAAGGTAAAATTATCAGCATGTTGTTTTTTTACAATGCTTTGTCTATTTTTACAACTTATAAGTAATTTCTGAAGGATAGTAACAAGATATTATTACAAATAAGTGACAAAAGAGTCCTTAACAACCATAAACGTAAAATTAACCG
>CAYROI010000003.1:25751-56589 GCA_964425835.1 uncultured Methylococcaceae bacterium | reverse complement strand
TTTGCTAACGTCGTTTTTCCCGTTCCAGGAACATCCTCTAACAAAACATGCCCACCACTTGCAAAAGCGGCGAGTAGCCAGTGCAAAGTTCGCTGTTGACCAAACATCACTTTTGCTAAATTTGTATAAAGTTTCTCAAAAATAGTTTGAGCGGTAATAAAATCGGAATGAATTTGTGTCATTTTAAGCCATCGCCCCATTAACCCCAATAATTTGCCCAGAAATATACGCCGCTTCATCTGAGCATAAGAATGCCACTAAAGCGGCAACTTCCTCAACTTTTCCCGCGCGTTTCATTGGGACTAAGGTTTTAATCAATGTTTTATCAAAATGCGCTTGAGTCATAGATGATTCTATAATTCCAGGTGCAACCGTATTAACACTGATGTGACGTGAGGCTAATTCTTGTGCTAATGATTTCGTTACCCCGTGTAAAGCTGCTTTTGCGGCGGCATAATTCGTTTGTCCACGATTCCCCATTACCCCCGCAATTGAAGACATATTAATAATTCGTCCCCAACGGGTTTGTATCATCGGCATTAATAATGGCTGAGTGACATTGTAAAAACCATTTAATGAAACATCAATCACCGATGACCAACTTTCACGACTCATTCCTGCAAGGGGTGCATCTTTATGAATCCCTGCATTATTAATAATAATCTGAATCGTTGATTTAGCCGTTAATAGGTCAACGGCATCTAAACTTGCTTTCGCATCAGTGACATCAAAAGCAATCGCTTCTGCTGATCCCCCTTGTTGGATTATATTTTCAACAATAACTTGTGCTTTTGCAAGTTGACGATGACTATGAACAATAACATGAATACCTTGTGTGGCAAGTTTATAACAAATAGCCGCGCCTATATCGCCACTACCCCCTGTAATTAAGGCTGTTTTCATAAATGAACCACCGTTGCTTGTGCGGTTAATAATAATTGGTTATTACTATCATTAATTCTAAAGTCATAGACCGCGCCTTTAGCTAATTGTAACTGCGCGCTTGCTTTTATAATTAATTCAGTTTCAATCTTATCTAAATAATCAATATAAAATTCCGCGCCTTTAACAGCGGCTAAAAAACCCGTTTGCGCGTTACCAGTTAATAAACCACAATGGATAGCCATTGTTTGTGCGCCATACTCAATTAAGTGTAATGAGGATAACTCACCTGCTAACCGTAATGGATTGTTAGGGTTTTGATGTGAATAACTGCGGGTCGTAATGTGTTTCGTAGTCCAGCTTTCTACACTATCAATTAACAGCATTAACCCTGAATGAGGCACTAAGTTTTTAAATGCTACTTGTGATAATTGTTGATTAAGATTCATCTTGCCAGTAATCATAAAAATTAAACCAGTTATAAGGCGCATTGCGTATTTGAATTTCTAATAAATCCGCATACTGTTGGGCATAACGTTGTATCTCTTGTTGACGATTTTTTCTTGTTAAAACAACTTGTTCCGCCAATAAATTAAAATGAATTTGATAATTTTTTCCCCCATGATAAATTCCAAAAAAAACAATTAAAGGCACTTTTAAGGTGGCTGCAATTAAAATAGGGGCAACAGGTAATTCAATTTTTGCACCTAACAGCATACAGGGTACAGTTTTTTCTTTTCCCATGACACGATCCCCAAGCATTCCAACCGCATGACCCGTATCAATCGCCTCTTTAATTTGTAGTAAACTCGAAGGACTCTCATTTAAAGTAATCATCGTTTCAGCAACTTTTGGGTTTAGGGCATTAAAAATTTGCACAATCATCGGCGTTTGCCCTTCATACATTAAAACTTTAATCGGAAGGGGGCATTTTTTAATTGCATAACTTCGTAACACTTCAAAACTCCCTACATGACTCCCCAATAATAAACAGCCTGTGCCATTTTTTGAAAAATTTAAGGGCATATTTTCGCTAGGAAATTGAATGCTTAATTCATCAAACTGGGCGGTAATTAAATAAACCCGATCCAAAATAGTTGAAGCAAAGCAATGAATATGTTTAGCAACATCTAACCAATGAGCAGGACGACCCAAAACACGATTTAAATAATTTAAAGAGGCGCGCCGTTGTTTGGGGGCAAACAATAAAAAATAGCCACTAATCGGATATAATAATAACCTTGCAATGGAACGCCCTAAATGCAGAGCTATCCAACGTATCGTTTGTAAAGTCAAAGGCGTACTACGTTCTTTATGTTTCTGCCAATGGTCACTCATAATCGCCTTTCGGTAATAAAAATACCATGAATAATTTTTTCTCCTTTGCTCATACAATAAAATTTAATTTTATTCTTAGCTATAGTTTTTAAATAAATACTAAATGATTGTTCTGGGGGCAATGAATGAATAAACTTAACATTTGCCAGCGTTTTTATACGTTGATTGGGATAAGAATTTTCTAATAAAATCCGCGTATAATCCAAGATTACCACCCCAGGTACAATGGCATTATGAGGAAAATGTCCTGCCAAACAAGGATGGTCATGGCTAATTTTATACGCAGCATAAATTTCATCCACGTTTTAATCCTTGTATTAATTGTGTCAGTTCTACTTGAATAATTTTACCCGTTTCATTACGCGGTAACTTAGTTAAATAGTAAAGATTACGGGGTAAAAAAGCCGTATCCACGGAATGTTTTAAACCCGCAATAATTTCTTTTTTTGAGGCATTAGAGACCACAAATGCTGCCAAGCGTTGATCTTGTTTTTTAAAGAAAATTCCATCATCAATAATGGCTAATTGTATTAATAAACGATTAAGTTCGGTTAGTGAGGCTCTTTTCCCCGCTATTTTAATTAAATCACTAGATCGCCCTAAACTTTTGAAGTGACCCGTAGATTTAATAATAAAACGATCATCTAATTCTATTGCCGTCATTAAATGCCCACCTTGAGCAAAAAAATGGTGTTGCTGTTGGTAAAGACGGACGCCATCATAAAGTCGCCAGTGTTCAGATAATACTAATCGCCTTGATGCAAATGATAACGTTTCAGTACTCCCATAAACTTCAAATAAAGGGGCGTTAAAACGTTTTTCTACTGCCGTTGCTAATTCAGATGCCATCGGTGCTGTTGATGATAAAATAAACTGTGTATTTGTCCAGCTATCTTGTGAATTAATACAACTTTTTAAATGGGTTGGCGTAGAAATTAGCATACCAGCATCCACAGCGTTGAGTGTTTCACGTATATCCTGTGGATAAAATGGGCGACTATTATGCAATTTAAGATTTGAAAATAGTGGCCAAAATAAACAGGTTTCCAAACCATACATATGTTGCATTGGAACAGTGGCAACCACAGTTAAGGTTTTATTAACCAGTTGAAAACGCTGTAAAGCAAGCTTTGCCGAACATTGAAATTCACGCCAGTTTTTTGCAATGGCTTTAGGTTCACCTGTGCTTCCAGAAGTAAAAGAAATTGAAATAATACGATGACAATCAATTAAAGGAAATTCTTCTTTCTTCCCGACTAATAAATCCCAATCAACCCTAAAATCCAAGTCTCGACTCTCATGATTAAAATCACCTAAACAATAACTTCTGGGGTAATCATTTAATAATTTATTAATCGTTCCATCCGTTTGATTAGTGGGTAATAAGGTGGTTTGCCCTTTTAGAATCACCGCTAAATAACTGACAACAAAAAAATAGCGTTGCTGGCAAATATTAATAGCATAAGCTTTATCAGGTAATTTTTTACTCAGCACGAGCGCATCATTTAATAAATCAGCACGGCTGATATTTCTACCTTTTGTCGTTATACAAAAAGGATGGTTTAATTTATCACCCAAAAGTTCAGGCAAAGAAATAAAATGGGGCGTATGCGTAGTCAATGTTAAAAATGAATCAATAAAAACCGAAGATGTTTAATAATTATCCTCGAAAAAATAACTGATTTTAATAAAAAAGTCAGAAAAATAAAAATAGCATGATAAATTTAGATAAAATACCTTAATTGAACCTTATCCTACATTGATTAGCCAATTTTTCAATGTTTGACGTTTTCCTTTCCCTTTTTTAAGACAACTATCATGGATCTAAAATTTCTCGATTTTGAACAACCTATCGCTGAACTGGAAGCAAAAATAGACGAGTTGCGTCGTGTAGAGCTTGATAACGATATTAACATTTCTGATGCCTTAGAACAGTTGAAAAATAAAAGTTTGGCATTAACAAAATCTATTTTTACTGATTTATCAGACGCACAAATTTCACAGCTTGCAAGGCATCCAGGTCGCCCTTATACACTGGATTATATTAAGCATATGTTTACTGATTTTTGCGAATTACATGGGGATAGATCTTTTGCAGATGATCCTGCGCTTGTTTGTGGTTTGGCGCGATTGGAGGGACAACCTGTGATGATTATTGGACACCAAAAGGGACGAGATACTAAAGAAAAAATTTATCGAAATTTTGGTATGCCTCGTCCAGAAGGTTACCGTAAGGCACTTCGGGTAATGAAAATGGCAGAACGCTTTCATTTGCCAGTCATTTGTTTAATTGATACGCCAGGCGCATATCCTGGCATTGGGGCAGAAGAGCGGGGACAAAGCGAGGCCATTGCCCGTAACCTCTTTGAGATGTCAACGCTGAAAACGCCGATTATTTGTACTGTGATTGGTGAAGGGGGGTCTGGTGGCGCACTTGCAATTGGTGTAGGTGACCGTTTGATTATGCTTGAATATAGCACTTATTCCGTTATTTCTCCTGAAGGTTGTGCGTCCATTTTATGGAAAAGTGCAGATAAAGCAAAATTAGCCGCAGAGGCGATGGGGATTACCTCCGATCGAGTGAGAGAACAAGGTTTCCTTGACGAGGTTGTGCGTGAACCTTTAGGTGGCGGTCACCGAGATTTCCAAAAAATTGCCCTAAATTTACGTGAAACATTAATTCGTCATTTGGATGAACTTAAAAATGAAGAGATAGATGTTATACTGGAGAAACGTTATCAACGAATGATGGACTTTGGGTCATTTATTGAGGAAGTTACAAAATAAAGTGTTAATTATAAATTTAGGGTGGGATTTTCCTGCCCTACACCGAATGCGTTCCCCAATAAACGTATAATAATTTTTAATAAATTACTATTTTTCATCAAGTACCCAAATTCCATCCCGATTTTCAGGAATATCATCTTGTTGCTATTGAAAGCGTTTTAAATAAACCATTGCCACTGAATCATTTGATAATAATTGTGAAATATCAAGCTGGCTGCCCCCTTGATACTTGATATTCTTTCTTGATTTAGACCCCTTGATTTACAAAAAAATAGACTGACAATAGGCTTTTATTTTTGCTGTTGTTATAAAGACGATTTACCCAAATAACAATTAGAATAAGACTTTTTAAAAAGTGGAGAGATAATATGAAAGTATGTAAGTGGAATCAAGATTATAGTGTCGGTGTCACTACTTTAGATAAACACCATAAAAAACTTTTTGAAATTTTAAATAAATTATTTACTTTAATGGATGAAGGCTCAGAAGACGAGCCTATACTAGCAGTTATTGATGAGCTGATGGATTATACGCATTACCATTTTGAACAAGAAGAAGCGATGATGGCTAAAATAGCTTATCCTGATTTAGAACAACATAAAATTCTGCATAAAGCATTAATTGATCAACTGAATGGTTTTGCAAAAGAAGCACAAAAAGGGATGGCTATTTTTGTCGCCATAAAAATTGCAACCGTAGGATTAGAATGGTTGAAAAACCATATTCTTGCTGTCGATCATAAATATTATGAATATATAAAATCTCGAGGTATAGCGGTTGATATTTAATTATCTGTTTTATTGTTAGGAAATTAGATGAAAATAAAGACAGGTTTCTATATATTGATTAGTACAATAATCTTTATCAACGCCTGCGCTTCTGACAGTAGTCGTCAGCAGAATACCAAAATAATTACGCGGATAAAAAAAAATACTAATCAGGTAGATTTATCTAAAAAAGAACAATGCGCTATTTTAAAGTATCATAATAAAATAAGAGCCAAGGTAAATCTTAAACCACTAATTTGGTCTAATAAAATAGCACAATACGCAAAAAATTGGGCATCGTTATTAGCCAATAATGGTTGTAAACTACAGCATAGTAGGGACTCTACCTATGGAGAAAACCTTTTTATGGGAACGCTCGGACATTATACGGTTATTGATGGAATAAAATCTTGGGAAAAAGAAAAAATTGGTTATTCTAGTGTTGCTTTAAATTCAGCTAATTGGCGCAAAACAGGACATTACACCCAAATAGTATGGCGTGATACAACAGAATTGGGCTGTGCAAAAACGGTTTGTAATAATAATTTAATCATGGTCTGTAATTACAATCCTGCGGGTAATTACATGGGACAAAAACCTTATTAATCATGCTATTAATTTTACTATTCAATTTATTAGGTAATCTCAATGTCGGTTAATATTGACTCACCTGAGGGTCATATTATCCGAAAATTAATCCCTTTTTCCACGATGCCTAATAATATCTTCAAAGTCATTTGTGGGAAAATTACGATTGAAATAGCGCGTTCGGGAGATTTTTTATTTAAACGAGGGGATACTAATAGTGACTTAGTTTATTTATTATCAGGTGAAATTTCCTTAGAAGTCGCGCCTTTAAAAATTGAAGTGATTAAAGCAGGTTCAGAATCTGCTCTTTTTGCTATTGCTCATCAATTGCCAAGAAAAGTTGATGCGGTCGCTAAAGGAGAGGTTTATTTTTTTCGTTTAAATACCATTTTTTTAAACCCACCTGATGCTAAAGAACTTGAAAAAAAAGAACATCAGGAAATAAAAGAAGCTAAAAAAGCTGATCGTGTTGATTGCCTTGCTACGGTATTAATGATTCCTATTATTCGTTCACTTCCCCCTGCTAATTTACATAAAGTTAGCCAAGAATTAGAAGAAGTACGCATTAAAAAGGGCGAAATTATTATTGAACAAGGGGCTTTGGGTGATTATTATTATTTAATTAAAAGAGGTGAATGCTTAGTTACCCATAAAAATTCAGAACATGCGCAAGCAATTAAAGTCGCTAAACTACAGGTTTGGAATACGTTCGGTGAAACCGCATTGATTTCGGGTGAACCCCGTGCTGAAACGGTAACCGCTTTGTCTGACATGATTTTATTACGACTTCATAAAGACAAGTTTTTAAAATTAATTAAAGAACCTTCACTTTCTTTTATTGATTTTATTGAGCTAGAATTATGGCAAGACAAAGGGGCTGTTTTATTAGATATAAGACCGCCTGATGAGTATGAAAAATACCATTTAGCTAACGCAATTAATACCCCTTTGTTTACATTGCGAATGCAACTAAAATCCTTGGATAAAAATAAGCTTCATATTATTGTTTGCCAAGATGGAAAAAGCAGTGAGTCAGCTGCCTTTTTAATGAAAACCTATAGTTTTAACGTAAAAATAATCCGAAATGGTCTTGATTATGTCCCTAAAGGAGCTTTATTAAAAAACCAACCTTTATTAGCAAAAAATGAGGTCTTGATAGAAAAAACTCGCCCTGCTATTAATCCTGATTCGATCCTTAATTCTAAACAGACAGTGAATATTTTAAGTCACGAAAACAAAAAACTAAGACTTGTTTTAGCAGAACTTAAGTTAAAATATGTCAAAATAGAACAAGAAAAACAAGAATGGGAGCAAAAATATAATACACTTTTAAATCAAGCGGTAGCGTCTAAATTTAAAAATGAGAATGGGTGAGTCTGCGAAACCACAACAGGAAGGTTATGGTTTTGCTAGACACTTAAAATAAAGCCTGTCTTAATTATTTAATTTTAGCTTCTTTATACATAACATGTTTACGAACGACAGGATCATATTTTTTGATCTCCATTTTTCCAGGCATGGTTCGTTTATTTTTAGTCGTTGTATAAAAATGGCCTGTTTTTGCCGATGAAACTAGTTTGATTAGATCACTCATGTTAATACTCCTTAAATTTTTTCGCCGCGTTTGCGGATATCAACTAAAACGGTATCAATGCCACGTTTATCAATGATCCGCATTCCTTTTGCGGAAACCTTTAAACGTACCCAGCGATTTTCGCTTTCAACCCAAAATTTATGCTGATGCAAATTAGGGTTAAAACGACGTTTTGTTTTATTATGGGCATGTGATACGTTGTTACCAGTGACAGGACGTTTACCTGTAACTTGACAAATTCTGGACATGAAAACCTCTTTGGATGTGCCTTAATTCAAAAGTTAGCCCACCTTTATACCAAAAAATCTTTTTTAGGTAAACCATAAACAATAAAATAAATCTTTTTAAATAGGCAAGAGTTGATTAAACTGCTTGTTTTTTCTTTAAATTATTTGAGATTTTAAATGATGCTTAAATTCGGTATGGTCATGGACTCCATAGATCAAATTAACCTAAAAAAAGATACCAGTTTTGCGATGTTATTAGAAGCACAACGACGGAACTGGACACTTTATTATATGGAACTTAATGACTTATTTTTGCGTAACGGTTGCGCCTTTGCACGGGTCAGAATACTTAATGTTCAACGTGCGGTTCACTATTACGAATTTATTGAAGAAAAAATCATTCCTCTCGCAGATTTAGATGTCATTATTATGCGGAAAGACCCGCCTTTTAATCAAGAATATATTTATGCAACTTATTTATTAGAGCAGGCAGAACGGGAAGGTTGTTATCTTGTCAATAAACCGCAATCTTTACGCGATGCGAATGAGAAATTATTTACCGCTTGGTTTCCTCAATGTTGTACGGATACGTTAGTTACCCGTGAACCTGCTCGGATTAAAGATTTTTTAGCTGAGCATCAACAAATTATTTTAAAGCCTTTAGATGGGATGGGGGGAACGTCTATTTTTCATGTTCGTTTAGGCGACCCTAATTTTGCGGTTATTTTAGAAATGATGACCGATTACAAAAAACATTATGTCATGGCGCAAAAATATTTACCTGAAATTAAACACGGTGATAAGCGTATATTACTTATCAATGGCGAACCTGTCCCTTATGCCTTAGCAAGGATTCCTGCCCAAGGTGAAACTCGGGGTAATTTAGCCGCAGGCGGGATTGCTAGAGGGCAACCTTTATCGACACGTGATTTATGGATTGCCAATCAAGTGGGTGAGCATTTAAAAAATAAAGGCTTAATTTTTGTAGGTTTAGATGTCATTGGCGATTATTTAACCGAAATTAATGTGACTAGCCCTACTTGTGTACAAGAATTAGATCGTGAATTTGGTTTAAACATTGCAGGACAGTTAATGGATCATATCGAACAAAAATTGCTGCATTAATTATGATGACTGAGCAATCTTTTAGCCCAAGCTTTATTGGCGATAATAGTTATCACTCAGACGCTTTATTACTGTGGATATTTATTGCGGCATTATTTCATGCCATTATTCTACTTGGCGTTAATTTTGCAGCCCCTGAACCAAAAAAAACGAGCAAAGCGATAGAGATTACCTTAGTTAATTCAGCCGTTCGTAAAGTCCCTAAGGATGCTAAATATTTAGCGCAAGAAAATCAAATTGGGGCAGGATTAAAAAAACAAAAACCTAAACCTAATCAACAAAAAATCCCAAAGGTGGGTAAAAATAAACAAAAAAAAGGTGAAACTAAGCACCCTAAAAAGAAAAAAGCGCCGACACATCGCTTGATTACGCAAAAGAAAAAATCAAAAAAAGTCGCTGTAAAACCTAAAAAAATTGCACCGAAAAAAACACATAAACCTGCAGAACTTTCTGTGGAGGCGTTAGAAAAACAGATTGCTCAACTCGGAGAGCGGGTTAGATATTTAAAACAAAGTGCCGAAAAAACCACGATCAAATTTGTTAATTCAATTAGCGCACATAAATATGTTGCAGCACAATATGTTAGGGATTGGGAAAGAAAAGTTGAGCGTGTAGGGAATCTTAATTATCCTAAAATTGCCCGTGAAAAAGGTTTTTCTGGTACGTTATCTATGGATGTAGGGGTTAAAAGTAATGGTCATATTTATAGAATACGAATTGTAAAGTCTTCTGGAAATAAAATTCTTGATGATGCCGCAAAACGTATTGTAAGAATGAGCGCGCCTTTTTCACCCCTTCCAAGACAAATATCAAACCAATTAGATGTGCTGGTTATTCGTCGTGTATGGCGTTTTACTGATGAATCACGATTTGTTGGAAGATAGATTATTGATGCCCCTATTCTCTAACACCTATATTTTACTTAATCTTATGTTAATTTATGAATAATTTTTTGAACAACCAATTTCTTATCGCCATGCCAGCATTGATGGATAAGGATTTTTTTCAGACGGTTACCTATCTTTGTCAGCACAATGATGACGGTGCATTGGGAATTATTATTAATCGTCCAACCTCTATGAAACTTGGGGATATTTTTAAACAAATGGGAATTAAGGATGCTTCTGAGAAAAGTAGTACAACCCCTATTTATTTAGGCGGTCCTGTGCAAATGGAACGAGGTTTTATTATTCATAATACAGACGTTGATGATTGGGACTCATCCATTGCTATTTCAACAACGGTTTCTTTAACCAGTTCACGTGATATTTTAGAGGCGATTGCTAAAGATGAGGGACCTGAAAATTATTTAATTGCCCTAGGTTATGCTGGTTGGAACGCGGGAAAATTAGAAAAAGAAATGCGTGATAATGCGTGGTTAAATACCCCTTATGAAGAAAGTATTTTATATCAAACGCCCGCTAGAAAACGCTGGACAACGGCTGCTAATTTAATGGGTGTTGATATTAATTTATTAACCACGATGGCAGGTCATGGTTAATAGAGACCCGCTGGCGGCTAAATTAAAGTGTGATACTTATCTAGGGTTTGATTTTGGCAATAAAAAAATGGGGGTTGCGGTTGGGCAATTAATGACAGCAACAGCCAGTCCTTTACAAACCATCAAATCCATTAATCAAACGCCTAATTGGAAAATTATTGCTCAATTAGTTAAACAATGGCAACCTGCGGGGTTTGTCGTGGGGATTTCCAAACAAGAAGATGGGGCTGATAATATTATTACGCCCAGAATGCGTAAATTTTGTCGGCAATTAGAAGGACGTTTTGGAAAACCAGCTTACCCACAAGATGAACGTCTTTCTACGTTTGAGGCTAAACAATTGTTATTTGATGAGCTTCATTTATCAGCAACTAAACTTTGGGAAGTTCAAGATCAGCTTGCCGCTCAACTTATTTTGCAAAGTTGGCTTTCAGATAAAAGATCGTTCAATCAAAAATGTTTCACGTGAAACATCAACGGTTGTCATAAAATTGTCATATTAACGTCATATTATTGTCACCCTAAATTCAGACAATGGGTTCTACATTATCTTAACAGAGGTTATTATGAAAACGTTTAAAATAAAATCGTTAGTTCTTGCGTTGGGATTCGTCTCAACTTCATTATTAAGTGGGACTGCCGCTGCGGTTCAAACGGTTGATGCTAAAATTCCAACCTATGCAAAAGCAAGTGGGGTTTCAGGGAATTTATCTAGTGTAGGATCTGATACACTTGCTAATCTAATGACCCTTTGGGCAGAAGAATTTAAACGCGTTTACCCGAATGTTAATATCCAAATTCAAGCCGCAGGCTCTTCAACTGCCCCCCCTGCCTTAACCGAAGCGACCTCTAATTTAGGTCCTATGAGTCGTAAAATGAAGGATAAAGAATTAGATGCTTTTGAAAAAAAATATGGTTATAAACCTGTTGCAATTCCTGTCGCTATTGATGCGTTAGCGGTTTTTATAAATAAAGATAATCCGATTAAAGGTTTAACGATTCCTCAAGTTGATGCAATTATGTCATCGACGCGTAAATGCGGTTATGCAACGGATATTTTAACTTGGGGTGATGCGGGTTTAACAGGGGATTGGGCTGCAAAACCGATTCAATTATATGGGCGTAATTCTGTATCAGGAACGTATGGTTATTTTAAGAAAAAAGCCTTGTGTAAAGGGGATTATAAAAATAATGTCAATGAACAACCAGGATCGGCTTCTGTTGTTCAGTCCATTACTTCATCTTTAAATGGTATTGGTTATTCAGGGATTGGTTATAAAACTTCAAGCGTTAAAGCCGTTCCTTTAGCAAAAGAGGCGGGACAAGAATTTATTGCCGCAACCCCTGAAAATGCTGTGACAGGAAAATATCCGTTAGCACGATTTTTATATATTTATGTGAATAAAAAACCGAATAGTCCGCTTGCCCCTCTAGAGCAAGAATTTATGAAATTAGTTCTTTCACAATCGGGACAGCAGGTCGTTATTAAAGATGGTTATATTCCCTTACCTGCTTCTGTGGTCACAAAAGCCTTAGCCAAGATTCAATAAAACTTATATTGCGTAAAGTGGACTAGGTCCACTTTACTGCAACTATTTTATCTCTGTGTTTTATCCTTTCTATGTCAGAAACTAACTTAACCTTTACGCTTTCATCCCCTTATCAACGTTGGCGACGAATAAAAGATAAAATCGCACAGCTTAGCGTTATTGCAGGAGGATTGGGTGTTATCGGTGCGATTGTCCTTATATTTTTCTATTTGCTTTACGTTGTTTTCCCTTTATTCTTAGCCGCTGAAACGCATCCGCTTAAAAATTATCAAGTACCAGAACAACAATTAGGAAAAACGCTATTGCTTGCGAGTGAAGAACAAAATGAAGTTGGGGTCAGGTTTACTGACCAAGGACAGGCTATTTTCTTTTCAATGCCAACAGGAAAAACCTTACTGATTGAAAAAATAGCGGTTCCCGAAGATCGTAAGTTCACTAGTTTTACCCAAGGTAATCCCGCTTCTGGTGTTGTTGCTTATGGGTTAGATAATGGACAAATCATTGTTGCTAAGTATAACTATAAAATTACTTACCCAAATGATGTGCGCTTAATTACGCCCTATATTAGTTATCCATTAGGAAAAAAACCTTTAACGCTAAAAGTAACCGATCAAGCGATTACACAATTAGCGATTAAAATTGATGAAGAACAAACGACGATTGCTGCAAAAACCGCTGATAATCATATTGTACTAACGCATTTTGAAAAAAAAGAATCCTTATTTGAAGAGGATTCAAGTTTAGAACAAACGACGACGGTACTTGAGGTATCGGGTGAAAATGTTAACCATATTTTGCTTGATAAAGAGCATCGGAATTTATATTTAGTTACCCCGAGTGGACGATTAAGTTTTTTTGATATTAGCCATAAGGATAAGCCAATTATTTGGCAACATCTTAATGTGATAGAGGCAGGGTTAAGGCTTACCAGTATTACTTTTTTAAACGGGGATTTATCTTTACTGATCGGTGATTCAAAGGGAACAATTTCGCAATGGACCATGGTACGTGATGAACAAGGTCGTCCTGGGTTAAAAAATATTCGCCAATTTAAAGTTTCTGATAATCCTGTTGTTCAAATTAAAGCTGAACAACGTCGTAAAGGTTTTATTGCCGTTGATAGTACGGGCGTAGTAGGGGTTTATCATTCAACGTCAGAACGTGAATTGCTTAAAAGACAGATCGCAACGCAACCTGCAAAGGTATTAAGTTTATCCCCACGGGCTAATAATTTTATTTTAGAAACGGAAGATAAACAACTTCATGTTTGGTCACTTGAAAACGAACACCCCGAGGTTTCCTTAAAATCACTTTGGCAAGAAGTGTGGTATGAAAGTTATCCAAAGCCAGATTATACGTGGCAATCATCTTCTGCCAGTAATGATTTTGAACCTAAAATGAGCTTAACGCCGTTAGTGTTTGGCACATTAAAAGCATCATTTTACACCATGTTAGTCGCGATTCCCTTATCCTTAATGGCGGCAATTTATACGGCTTATTTTATGTCATCGTCATTACGGGGCTATGTAAAACCAACGGTAGAAATGATGGGTGCATTACCCACGGTTATTTTAGGTTTTTTAGCAGGATTATGGTTAGCCCCCCTGATTGAAGTTTATTTAGTTAGTATATTAGGGCTGTTAGTCATTATTCCCGCCGCCGTCCTATTATTTGCCTATAGTTGGCAATATTTACCTAAAGAAATGCGTGAAAAAATCCCAGAAGGTTGGGATGCACTCATTTTAATTCCTGTTATATTATTAGCATCATGGTTAGCTTTTGCCTTAAATACGCCAATAGAAAATTTATTTTTTCAAGGGGATTTGCAAGCATGGCTAAAGAAAGAATTTGGGGTTAGCTACGATCAACGAAATTCCTTAGTCGTGGGGATTGCGATGGGTATTGCGGTGATTCCTACTATTTTTTCTATTGCCGAAGATTCCATTTTTAGTGTACCCAAACATTTAACCATTGGTTCATTAGCGTTAGGGGCAACCCCTTGGCAAACGATGATTAAAGTGGTGTTATTAACGGCAAGTCCTGGAATTTTTTCAGCAATCATGATTGGTTTTGGGCGTGCCGTGGGTGAAACGATGATTGTATTAATGGCAACGGGTAATACCGCTGTCATGGATTTAAGTGTCTTTGAAGGCATGCGAACTTTATCCGCTAATATTGCGGTAGAAATGCCTGAGTCTGAAGTTGATAGCACTCACTATCGCGTTTTATTTCTGGCAGCATTGGTCTTATTTTTATTTACTTTTGTCTTTAATACCCTTGCCGAAGTTATTCGTCAACGATTACGTGAAAAATACAGTTCCTTATGATGATAAAACAATGGTTTAAAAGTGGTTCTCCGTGGATATGGATGAATGCCGCCGCCGTCAGTATTTCATTAATCTTAGTGATAGGTTTACTTCTTCTTATCGCAGTTCGAGGATTAGGACATTTCTGGCCTGCTGAAGTGATTGAATATGAGTATCAAGATTCAAACCAAACCACAAAAATAATGGGAGAATGGGTTGATAGTACGGTAATGTCGGCACGACAAGCTAAAGCGTCTAATTATCAACTTGAAGTGGGGGCAGACCATCTCGTTCAGTATTTACTTAAGGTCGGTAACCGTGATTTAACAGGGACGGACTTTCGTTGGGTAGATGCACATAAAATCAAAGCGGAACAATCGCCTAAACACGCGATTGTTATTGAGCGTCGTGAATGGGGTAATTTTTATGGCTATCTCGTGGCACTTAAATCACAGGGAAAAGTTATTGCCACTAAGGAAACGGCATGGGATGCCATGCAGGTACGATTAGAAAAAACCTTAGAAATATTTGAAGAAATTAAGGCATTGCAAAATGGGGCAGTCGGTAAAATAAATTATGGTTTAGAACGATTACGTTTAAAACAACGCCGCTTAGAAATAGATAATCAGTGGAATAATGTCACTGAAAAAGAAATTCTTGCGCAAAAAAAACGTTACGATGCCGATTATGAGGCTTTACAACAGCAACTGGCAAAACTTTATCAACAAATTAGAGCCGATAGTTTAGTGGTAAAATCCGTTAGCGGGCAAGAAATAGAAATTCCTTTAGAAAAATGTGTCCGAATTTATCAACCCAATGCAATGGGGTTTTTTGCTAAGGTTTGGCATTATGGGGAGAAAGTTATTGAATTTGTTTCTGAAGAACCGCGTGAAGCGAATACGGAAGGCGGCATTTTCCCTGCCATTTTTGGCACAGTAATGATGGTGATGTTAATGGCTGTCATTGTTACCCCTTTTGGGGTTATTGCTGCAGTGTATTTGCGGGAATATGCGAAACAAGGGATAACCACACGCTTAATTCGGATTGCGGTTAATAATTTAGCGGGTGTGCCTTCCATTGTTTATGGGATTTTTGGCTTAGGTTTTTTTGTCTATATATTAGGAGGGAATATTGACAAATTATTTTATCCAGAATCTGCCCCAGCCCCTGTGTTTGGAACACCTGGATTAATGTGGGCATCCTTAACGTTAGCCTTATTAACCTTACCTGTGGTGATTGTTTCTACCGAAGAAGGTTTATCACGTATTCCTAAATCTATTCGAGAAGGGAGTTTAGCGTTAGGGGCGACTAAAGCGGAAACTTTATGGCGAACCGTATTACCGATGGCAAGTCCTGCGATGATGACAGGATTAATTTTGGCGATAGCACGCGCTGCAGGTGAAGTTGCCCCGTTAATGTTAGTCGGTGTGGTAAAACTCGCACCAACTTTACCGTTAGATGGAAACTTTCCTTATTTACATTTAGAACGTAAATTTATGCACTTAGGCTTTCATATTTATGATGTTGGCTTTCAAAGTCCAAACGTTGAGGCGGCACGTCCTCTAGTTTATGCCACTTCATTATTATTAGTGGTGGTGATTATTGGTTTAAATATGTTTGCGATTAGTGTTCGTAATAATTTGCGTGAGAAATATCGAGCGTTGGAAGGATAGATTATCATTGCCTAAATAAAAATGGACAAGCCGTCAAGTGTAAATAGCATCATTTAGGTAATTTTGTTATAATCCCCGAGTTAAACGGTGCCGTTATAAGCACTTTTTTTTACCCTCAAAAATATTTTTGGAGAAACTTACATGGCAATTAAAGTTGCAATCAATGGTTATGGTCGTATTGGACGCAATATCGTTCGTGCTTTATATGAAGCAGGTCGTACTGATGAAATCGAAATTGTAGCCATCAATGATTTAGGCGCGCCAGAAACCAATGCACATTTAACAAAATATGACACCGTACATGGTCGTTTCGCAGGCGAAGTTTCTGTTGAGGGCGATTATATGATTGTTAATGGTGATAAAATTAAAGTCCTTTCTGAAAGAGATCCTTCAAAATTACCTTGGGCTGAACTAGGGGTTGAAGTCGTTCATGAATGCACGGGATTTTTTGCCAGCAAAGCAAAGGCTTCAGCGCATCTTGAAGCGGGTGCTAAAAAAGTTATTATTTCAGCGCCAGGGGGTGCAGATGTTGATGCGACCATCGTTTATGGGGTTAACGATAAAACTTTAACAGCCGCTGATACCGTTATTTCTAATGCGTCTTGTACGACTAATTGCTTAGCACCTTTAGTTAAACCATTAATAGATGCTATTGGGGTTGAACATGGTTTGATGACTACGATTCACTCTTATACGAATGACCAAGTTTTAACAGATGTTTATCACCCTGATTTATTACGCGCCCGTTCTGCAACGCAATCAATGATTCCCACAAAAACAGGGGCTGCGGCTGCGGTTGGTTTGGTTTTACCAAAAATGGCAGGTAAATTAGATGGCTTTGCCATGCGTGTTCCAACAATTAACGTTTCTGTGGTTGATTTATGTTTTCAAGCTTCCAGAGACACAACGATTGAAGAAGTTAATCAAGTTTTAAAAACAGCCGCTGAAACTACACTAAAAGGCGTGTTAGAAATTAACACAGACCCGCTTGTTTCGATGGATTTCAATCATAATCCTGCCTCTTCGATTCATGAGTCTTCTTTAACTAAAGTAACTTCAGGAAACTTTGTTAAAGTTCTTTCTTGGTATGATAACGAATGGGGTTTTTCTAATCGTATGCTTGATACGACAGTCGCATTGATGAATGCAAAATAAGGGCTATTTATGTCATTAAGAAGAACTAAAATTTTAGCGACACTTGGGCCTGCTACAGATAAACCAGGTGTTTTGGAAAGTTTATTTAAAGCAGGTGTTGATGTTGTGCGTTTAAATTTTTCGCATGGCGTTGCCCAAGATCATATTGACCGTGCGGAAGCTGTCCGTGCATTAAGTAAGAAAACGGGTCGTCGTGTCGGTATTCTTGCTGACTTACAAGGACCTAAAATTCGTATTGCACGTTTTACTGAGGGTAAGGTTTGGCTAGATATCGGTCAAAATTTTGCCCTTGATATGAACCTAGATATTCATGATGGGGATAATACTCAAGTTGGTATTACTTATGAGCCTTTAGCCCGTGAAGTAAAACCTGGAAGTCGTTTATTACTTGATGATGGACGGGTTGTTTTAGATGTTGTCAATGTTGATGAAAACCTACGGGTTAATTGTACGGTGATTGTCGGTGGTCATTTATCTAACAACAAAGGAATTAATCTTTTAGGGGGCGGGTTATCAGCTGCGGCATTAACTGAAAAAGATAAAGAAGATATTAAACATATTGGCATTATTGATGCAGATTTTGTGGCGGTTTCTTTTCCGCGTACAGGAGAGGATTTACACGAAGCGCGTCGATTATTAGAAGCCGAAGGCTGTTATGCTGGCATTGTTTCTAAAGTTGAACGTGCAGAAGCTATGGAAGCTATGGATGAAATCATTTTGGCATCTGATGTCGTGATGGTAGCACGAGGTGATTTAGGGGTTGAAATTGGTGATGCAAATTTACCTGCGGCACAGAAAAAATTGATTCAACGCTCACGTGCCTTAAATCGTGCCGTAATTACCGCAACGCAAATGATGGAGTCAATGATTGAAAGCCCGATTCCAACGCGTGCAGAGGTTTTTGATGTGGCTAATGCGGTATTAGATGGCACGGATGCGATTATGCTATCTGCTGAAACTGCGAGTGGAAAATACCCTGCACAAGCTGTGGAAGCTATGTCTCGTGTTTGTCTTGAAACAGAAAAACAACCGACCATTCGTAAATCAGGACATCGTGTTGAGTGTCAATTTGAACGGGTTGATGAAGCCATTGCAATGTCAGCGATGTACATGGCAAATCATAGTGAAATTACAGGCATTGTTTCTTTAACTGAATCAGGTTCTACGCCTTTATGGATGTCGCGTATTAGTTCAGCGATTCCTATTTATGCGTTTAGTGGTCGTGAAAAAACCTTAGGACGAATGACAATTTATCGTGGTGTTTTTCCTGTATTTTATACGCTTGAAAAACAGGATCATGCACAAGTTAACCGTGAAATTTTAGATGAGCTAAAAAGTTTTGGTCAAGCAAAACTTGGAGATAAATTTATTATTACTAAAGGCGATTTGACAGGACAAGTTGGCGGTACCAATGCGTTAAAAGTTGTTACTGTTGGTGAAGGATTAACGCCTTAAATTCTACATTTTAACCTTGTAGGGTGAAAAGTATATCAGTCTACAAGGTTCAATTTATTTTGTTAAAAAGGTATTATTTAAAATTTTCTATTTCTTGTTGAGATAACGATGTAATTTTCATAATTAAATCAATATCCATATTATTTTTTAACATATTAATTACAACTTTGGCAATATTCTGTTCTTCCCCTTTTTTAATGCCTTGTTCAATTCCTTGTTTCAGCCCTTTTTCAATCCCTTTTTCAAGCGCTCTTTTTGTTGCTTTTTTTTCTGCTGTTCTGATCGCATTAATATAATCATATTCTTTTAAATCTATATAATCATAAACCTCTAATTCTTCTTTATTCCAAGCTTGTTGGGTTGCTATTTGGAAAGCATCTGCGATTGCTGGTATATTTTTAAATTCATCAGGAACAAAACTTAATTCCTGTGCATGTTTTAAAAAATAAACCCATTTGTCCAAAATTGAATCCAATTGATTCAAGTTTTTATCAAATTTATTTAATTCTAGGAAGGTAAATTCAAAATCGCCTAGATCCTGAATCAATGTTTCTTTATTTAAAATAAGATGATTACTGAGGTGGTTTTTACTTGAAAACATATTAAATTTAAGAATACCAATAAAATATACTTTTTTTAGCTTTGAGTAGTCATCCCCTTTTTCTAATTGCTCAACATAAGCTTTTGAGGTGTAATAAATTGTTCTTTTTTCAAAATCACCCAAATCTCTTTTTTGCATTTCAATAATGAAATTATCACCAGCTTGATTAGTCGCCTTTATATCTAAAATAGTTTCTTTTAAAGCTTCTATCTTTGGCACTTGATGAGAATTGACAATAATAATATTGGTTATTGTTTTATCTCCTTCAAATTCTAAAATTGCATTTAGAAATGAAATCAATATTTCTTTTTTATTTGTATTACCAAAAATTTTTTTAAAAGCAATGTCATTAGTTGGATCAGCAAATTTCATAATAATTTAATTCTATTTAATTGAATACTTTATAACCTGAATTTAAAAAGCATTTAATATTATTTTACAATGTTTTTTTTGTTATAAATTGTTTATTACTTTGATAAACTTCATCAATTTCATAAAATCCACATCTTTTATTTACTAACCAGGCGGCAGCTTTCTTAGCACCCTCGCCAAAAACTTCCTTATTAAAAGATTCATGGGTTAAGGTTATCTTTTGGTTGTTAACCGCTAGAATAACTTCATGAATACTGACAATCTCGCCTGCTCGAATACTATGAATAGGGACGTTTTTATCAAAAATGCGTTCTATATTTTTAGCCGTGCCACTAGGTAAGTCTTTTTTATTTTTAAAGTGTTGTTCAATAATTTCTACATCCGCATCTTTCCAGACGGTACTAAATAATTTACACGCTTCCATTAAAAGATTAACCCCATCAGAAATATTAGGCGCGTATAGAATTTTTAAAGACGTATATTCACGTATCTTTTGCATTTGATGTGGTTCAAAACCTGTTGTAGCAATAATATAGGCAGTTTTTTTCGGTAATTTATCAATATTAGACAAAACTGCCTCTACCGTAGAAAAATCTACAAGAACATTAGGTTTACATTGTTTTATCAGTTTATTAAGATGTTTTTTAGATTCAACTTTAAAATCAAATTTATCAGAGTCTATGTGTTTATTTTTTATTGCAAAAACAAGCTCAAAATTTTTGTCTGCATGAATATTATTTGCGACAACTTTCCCCGTTTTACCTAAGCCGAGTAAACCAATTTTAATTTTTTTCATGTCGATTTTTCTTTAAGTTAAGTGATTATAGGCGGAATTAAAATAAAGCAATGGCTCGCCTGATTTACAATGCACGTGCTTAACATTTCCAATAACAACCCAGTGTGTACCTGCTAATATTTTATCAGCAAGATTGCATTCAATGGCGACTAATGATTCATCAAAAATAGGTGATCCTGTTGCCCCTTCTTTCCATAAAACATTAGCAAAACGCGCCTCTTGGCTCGCCCCCCCTGCAAATTGATTGGAAACGCTTTCTTGACCAACTGTTAAGATATTGACGGCAAAAGTTCCCGCTTCAAAAATTCCTTCGCCAGTTTCTGCCTCTTTATTAAGACACACTAAAATTTGATGCGGTTCTAAAGAAACACTGGTAAAGGAGGTAACGGTCATTCCTTGAACGCCCCATTTTTCACTTTTTGTGGTGACAACAGCGACACCGCTAGCCCATAATTTAAGGGCATTCTTAAAATCTTGATCGCTAACAGACATTATATTCTCCTTAAGATTAAAACCTTGAAATTTTTTAATTTCCAGTTTGTTTGATTTTGTCTTAGCCAATACTTTATCATAGATAAATATTTTTCATAAAAAGAACGCAATTTTAACTATAATATGTCTTTAAAGATGCCTATTGGCTCAGTCATGATTGATGTTGAGCGCTTAAGCTTAACTGCAATTGAAAAAGAAAAAATACAACACCCAAATACGGGGGCTGTTATTTTATTTGCACGTAATTATCAAGACCCTCAACAAGTCACCGCCCTTATTAATGAAATTCGTCAAGCACGCAACGGTTCTATTTTAATTGCGGTAGATCAAGAAGGGGGGCGGGTACAACGGTTTCAAAATGGGTTTACCCGTCTACCTCCCGTTGCAAGCTTTGCATTACGACCTGAATTAGTAGAAAAAGCAGGCTGGTTAATGGCAGCCGAATTATTAGCGGTTGGGGTTGATTTTAGCTTTGCGCCTGTTTTAGATGTTGATTGTGGCGTGAGTAAAATCATTGGTGATCGCTCATTTTCATCCCAATGCCAGCAAGTGGCGACTTTAGCGGCCGCTTTTAGTCAGGGGATGCGTTCTGCGGGGATGGCATCTACAGGTAAACATTTTCCAGGTCATGGCTTTGTCAGTTTAGATTCTCATTTAGCTTTACCTATTGATACGCGTGATTTAGACACCATACGCTCGCAAGATTTAGTGCCTTTTAAACAGCTTATTAGTGAAGGGTTAGAAGCGATTATGCCCGCGCATATTGTCTATCCTAAAGTAGATAGCCAAGCGGCAGGCTTTTCCTCAAAATGGTTACAACAAATTTTACGCCGTGAATTAGGTTTTAATGGGGTTATATTTAGTGATGACTTGAGTATGGAAGGGGCGGCTAGTGTGGGATGTTTTTCTGAAAGAGCGCGACAAGCTTTAGCGGCAGGTTGTGATATGGTTTTAGTATGTAATAACCCTGATGCTGCCACCGAAGTGTTAGAGACCTTGCCCATTAAATATCCTCCCGAAAATCAGCAACGTCTTCTTGCGATGCAAGGACAGGCTAAAATTAGCCGTAATGCGTTATTAAATTCCAAAAAATGGCAACAAATTTCTTCTCAACTTAAATCACTTAACTCATAATGCTTAATGAAATCAAACAGGTCGAATCTTCGGCTGATTTACTTTATAGTGAAGCCGAGGTTGAAGCGGCTATAGATAAAATGGCAGATAATATTAATCTATTACTTGCAGATCGTAATCCTTTAGTTTTATGTGTTATGAATGGCGGGGTGGTCGTGACAGGAAAATTAATGACACGGTTGACTTTTCCTTTAACTCTTGATGCAATTAATGCCAGTCGCTATCGAAATCAGACTTCGGGTGGGGAGATTAAATGGTTATTAAAACCTAAAACATCTTTAGCTAATCGCACTATTTTATTAATTGATGATATTTTGGACGAAGGTCTAACTTTAGAAGCACTTTATGAATATTGCCGTGAACAAGGCGCAAGTTCTATTTATAGTGCGGTGTTGATTGATAAAAACCTAGGCTATCAAAAACCGATCATTGCTGATTTTATTGGTCTTGAAACTGAGGATCGTTATTTGTTTGGTTATGGGATGGATTATAAAGGTTATTTACGTAATGCAGCGGGTATTTTTGCCTGTGAGGAGGAAGTATAAATGACTATAGGAATAATAGGGGGGACAGGGCTGACAGAAATTAAAGGCTTGGAAATTAGGGGGGAAAAAAAGATTAAAACCCCTTTTGGTAAACCTTCGGCAGCTTATGTTATCGGTAAATTAAAGGGTAAAGCGGTTATTTTTTTAGCCCGGCATGGAAATCCACACCGTTATCCACCCCATAAAGTTAATTATCGTGCCAATATCTGGGGATTTAAAAAATTAGGCGTTAAAAATATTATTTCAATCGCAGCGGTTGGTGGGATTACTAAAAAAATGTCGCCAGCACATATTGCGATTCCTGATCAAATTATTGATTATAGCTATGGGCGAAAGCACTCCTTTTTTGCAAAAAACTTAGAGGAAGTGACTCATATTGATTTTACTTATCCCTATACGAAAAAACTTAGAAATCAATTAATTAGCTTGGCATCTAAAAAAAATATAGCGATTAGTCCAATTGCAACCTATGGTTGTACACAAGGTCCTCGATTAGAAACAGCGGCAGAAATTTTACGGTTAGAAAATGATGGTTGTGATATTGTCGGGATGACTGGGATGCCTGAAGCAGGATTAGCGCGTGAATTAGAGATAAACTACGCGACCATTGCTGTTGTTGCGAATTGGGGGGCGGGAAAGTCTGCGGGAGAAATTACGATGGAAGAAATTCACCAGCATTTATCAAAAGGGATGAGGAATGCGGTTCAGTTATTAACAATGTTTATTAAAGCATTTTAAATATCAACAACCTTATTAGGATCAAAATTATCAACTTCTTTGCGACCTTTATAACCTCGGGTATTACTTAATATACGAGTTCCTGCAACAATATAATTATTTTGGCTATGGATATGCCCATGAAACCAAACACAAATATTGTGTTTATGAATTAATCCATTGAGGCTATTACAGTAAGCTATTTTTTTTAATTCATTATTCCCTTCATGCCAACTTTTATGTAATGGCGCGTGATGGGTAATGACTACCGTTTTTCCCCCAAAAGGCTCATCCAGTTCATTCTCTAGCCATAGCATAGATGATCTGTGTAGGCGAGTAAAAGTTGCTTGATTAAAAGCTGCCTCTTTAAAGCGAATATTTCTAAAATCATTTAAACGTGCCGCTAATTCAATAGATTTTTTTTCGCCCTCAATCAGTAAATCCGTCCATAAAGTACAGCCTAAAAAACGAATGCCATCTATAATTAACACATTTTTTTCTAAAAAATAAATATTGCTATTTAAGCAACTATTACGCAACATATTGAGGGTTCTTTTGTATTCATGTGTATAAAACTCATGGTTTCCTGCAATATAAATGACAGGCTTATTGAGCCCTTTTAACCAATTAATTCCTTGTCGTCCTATCCCTATATCACCTGCAGCAATCACAAGATCTGCATCAGTTTGGGGGTGTTCCAGACGACCGAATTCTAAATGAATATCAGAAAAATAGTTTATCCTCACGATTAATAACTCTATTGCTTGTCCTGTATGGCGTATAATTCCCGTATGACTATTCTTTCAGATATTCGTATTTTTTTCCAACAAAGATTTTTATTATGTCATTAAATACAAGAAATAAGACCCAACAAGTTTTAATAGGTGATGTAGCTGTAGGTGGTGACGCACCTATTGTCGTACAGTCTATGACCAATACGGATACGGTTAATATTAATGCAACCGTTAATCAAATTATTGAGCTAGCTATTGCAGGCTCTGAATTGGTACGTATTACGGTTAATTCAGAAGAGGCGGCTAAAGCTGTCCCTGAAATTCGTAACCAACTAGATAAACAAGGTTATTCTGTGCCTATTATTGGTGATTTTCATTTTAATGGACATAAATTATTGGAAAAATACCCCGATTGTGCCATCGCTTTAGACAAATATCGTATCAACCCAGGTAATGTGGGTCGTGGTAAAAGTCGTGATCCTCAGTTTCAACAAATGATTGAATTTGCCTGCCAATATAATAAGCCTGTTCGTATTGGGGTTAATGGCGGCAGTTTAGATCAATCGGTTTTGACGCGGTTACTCGATGAGAATCGTCTTAAAGACAATCCTTTGGAATTATCAGCGATTACCCGTGAAGCGATTGTGTTATCTGCTTTGGAAAGTGCCGCAAAAGCACAGGAAATTGGTTTAGGGAAAGATAAAATTATTCTTTCCTGTAAAATTAGTAATGTACAGGATTTAATCCGTATTTATCAAGATCTATCGACACGTTGTGATTATGCGTTGCATTTAGGGTTGACGGAAGCGGGGATGGGATCAAAAGGCATCGTCGCCTCTTCTGCAGCACTGTCGGTATTAATGCAACAAGGGATTGGTGATACCATTCGTATTTCTTTAACCCCAGAACCTGGTGCGGCTAGAACCAAAGAAGTGGTCGTTGCCCAAGAACTGTTACAAACCATGGGCTTTCGAGCTTTTACCCCAATGGTGATTGCATGTCCTGGTTGTGGGCGTACAACGAGTGATTATTTTCAAAAACTCGCTTTAGAAATTCAAGACTATTTACGCGAGCAAATGCCTGTTTGGAAAATTAAATATAGAGGGGTTGAAACCATGGAAGTTGCGGTTATGGGTTGTGTCGTTAATGGGCCGGGTGAAAGTAAAAATGCTAATATTGGCATTAGTTTGCCTGGAACAGGGGAATCACCCGTTGCCCCTGTTTATGAAGACGGGGAAAAAACGGTGACTTTAAAAGGGGATAGAATCGCTGAAGAATTTCATGATATTGTTGAACAATACATAGAAAGAACTTATGGCACGCATTAAAAAAGGCACGATAAGGGGTAAAAAGTGAACGAAAAAGATTATAAAATGCGTGATTTGTTGTTTAAGAAAAATCAACTGTGGGCAAATAAAATGCGTGCCTTCGACCCTGATTTTTTTGAGCGTCTAAGCAAGCAACAAACACCTGATTACCTATGGATAGGTTGTTCAGATAGTCGAACTGCTGCCAATCAAGTGGTTGATTTAGACCCTGGTGAAATTTTTGTTCATCGTAATATCGCCAATGTTGTTGTGCATAGCGATTTAAATTGTTTGTCCGTGATTCAATTTGCGGTTGAAGTGTTAAAAGTGAAGCATATTATCGTTTGTGGGCATTATGGCTGTGGCGGCGTGAAGGCGGCAATGGAAAATCATAAACACGGGTTAATTGATAATTGGTTACGCCACATCCAAGATGTCTATCGCGTTCACAAAAAAGAAATTGATCTTTTGGATAATAAAAATGCACAATACGATTTGTTGTGTGAAAAAAATGTGATTGAGCAAGTGCTAAATGTTTGCCATACCACGATTGTCCAAAAAGCATGGCAAGCGCAAGTAGATTTATCGGTTCATGGTTGGATTTATAGTATTAAAAATGGCATTCTGCGTGACTTAAATGTGTGCGTTTCTGCGCCTGAACAATTAAAGGAAATTTATAAAACCCACGGCATGAATTATTATTCCTAACCCATGTTAAAAAAATCAACAAAATTTATTTTACTTTTATTTTTAGTCTTAACAAGTTGTGGAGAAAATGGGGGGAAGAAACCCTATCATTTTGTTTATAAAGATTTAATTATGGGAACGAGCTTTACGATTAAAGCATCAAAGTTACCCGAAGCGATTAAAAGTGAATCATTAAAAGTACAGATTAAAAAATTGCTAGATCAGCTGAATGCTGAGCTTTCTACGTACGAACCCCAATCTGCTTTGTCATTATCTAATCAAAATAAAACGCAAGATTGGCAACTTGTTCCTCATACCTTATTAACCGTTTTAATAGAAGCACAACGAATAAGTCAATTAACGCATGGTGCTTTTGATATTACCGTTGGTCAATTAGTCAATTTGTGGGGATTTGGGGTTGATCCTATGCATTTTACACCGCCAGATGAGACTATTTTAAAAAATGCGCTGGCTAAAGTAGGTTATCAGCAATTATTAATAGATGAGTCGGAATCAAAAATTAAAAAACAACAGCCTGAACTTTATTTAGATTTATCAGCGATTGCAAAAGGCTATGCGGTAGATCAAGTCGGATTATTATTAGAATCCCAAGGGATTAATAATTATATGGTAGAAATTGGGGGCGAAATTCGCTTAAAAGGTAAAAATAGTTCAGGAAAGGGTTGGAACATCGCCATTGAAAAACCCACTCCTGAAAAACGGGCTATTCAAAAGGTTGTCGCATTAAGCGATATTGCTATGGCAACCTCAGGGGATTATCGTAATTTTTTTGAATTTGAGGGAAAACGCTATTCACATACTATAGACCCACGGACAGGCTACCCTGTGACGCATCATCTAGCCTCAGTCACTATTTTAAATAAAAGCACAATGACAGCGGATGCACTGGCAACGGCTATGATGGTGTTAGGTGAAGATGAGGGCTATCAATTAGCAGAGCAAGAACAGATTGCCGCGCTATTTATTATTAAAACCGCAGAAGGGTTTGTAGAAAAAAGTTCTTCTGCTTTTATCGCATTTTTTAAGGAATCATCATGATTTATTTTGCAATAACATTTGCGTTTATGCTGCTGATTGTCGTCATTATGGCAGTTGGGGTTATTTTTGGCAGAAAAGCAATTAAAGGTTCGTGTGGTGGGGCAAATAATGGAAATTGTGTTTGTGTGGAAAAATGCGATAAAAGAAAAAAGTTAGAAGCAGAACACCAAGAAACCACCGTGATTAACACCGATTTATTGAAATAGCAGAGCAAAATAATTGAGCCGACAATTTATCGGCTCTTAGAAAAACTATTTGTCCATTATTTAAGTGTATCAAGATGCTTTTTAAGGTTTTTAGGTAACGAAAAAACCACGGTTTCTTCTATTCCTTGATGTTCTATTACTGTTTCCCCTCCCCATGCTTGTAATTGTTTAATGACCTCTTGCACTAAAACTTCAGGTGCGGATGCCCCTGCGGTTACCCCAATTACATCAATATCTGTAAACCAATCGTGCTGCATATCTTCATAAGTATCAATTAAATAGGCAGGTTTACCTAATTGCTCGGCAATCTCACGTAGTCTATTGGAATTGGAGCTATTAGGAGAACCTACCACCAAAATAATATCAGAAATTTTTGCTAAATCATGTACCGCATCCTGACGGTTTTGAGTTGCATAACAAATATCATCTTGTTTTTGTTCTTGGATTGATGGAAAGTATTCTTTCAAAGCATCAACCATAATTTTGGTATCGGTCATTGATAAGGTTGTTTGGGTCACATAAGCTAAATTAGCTGGATTATTGACACGTAATTTTTTTACATCCTCAGGCGTTTCTACAAGATAAATATTGCCATGTGCAGTACATTTTTCATATTGCCCCATTGTGCCTTCAACTTCTGGATGCCCTGCATGACCGATTAAAATAACTTCGCGATCTTCTTTGGCATGTTTAGCTACTTGAATATGAACTTTAGTGACCAGTGGGCAAGTGGCATCAAAAACCGTTAATTGTCGCTCTATTGCTTGTTGTTGCACTTTTTTAGAAACCCCATGCGCGCTAAAAATTAAATTGGCGGCTGTGGGAACATCGGTTAAATCTTCAATAAAGACTGCCCCTTTATCACGTAAACCTTCAACAACGGTACGATTATGTACCACTTCATGGCGAACATAAACGGGCGCACCAAAAGCATCCAGTGCTTGGTCAACAATTTCAATAGCGCGATCAACGCCTGCACAAAATCCACGAGGGTTAGCGAGTACGATTTGCATAATCTTGACTTCTTTACTAGGTTATAAAGTGCCTTATTCTAACGCAACTTAGTTTATGAAACGATCATTCCTTTTTTTAAACCCCAACGAAATTTAACATTGAGTGTTAGAATATAACTTATATACGAGGGTTACTTGAATATTAAATCTTAAGTAAAAATTTAGAAAAAAACACTTTTACACTATTTTCATGTAAAGAGGAATTTATGCGAAACTGGAAACGGTGGTTACCTATTTTAGTAGGGGCTACGATTGTTATTGCAATTATTTTATATGTTGCTTTTTACTTTATCTTTCTTGATCTGGTAGTTGATTTATGGTGGTTCAGCTCATTAGAATTAGAGGGCTATTTTTGGCTAAAATTACTTTATCGGTTTATTTTGTCGGGTGGGGTAACCGTCGTTTTCTTTGCTATTTTCTTTTCTCATTTCTGGATTGCATCACGCTATTTAGGGCTTAACCCGCCTGCTGAAGTATTATTAGATATTGATAAACGCAAACGCTTTCAAAGTTTTTCAGATGTTTTTATGGAAGGTTCGACGAAAGTTTATACGCCTTTATCTTTAATTCTTGCTGTGGTTATTGCGCTTCCTTTTTATAACCAATGGGAATCTGCCTTATTATTCTTTTTTGGTGAAAATTCAGGCGTAACTGAACCTGTTTACGGTCATGATATTAGTTTTTATTTATTTTCTTATCCCATTTATGACCTCGTACAACAAGAACTCTTAATTACTTCAATTATCTTGTTCTTTATGGTGAGTTTTCTCTATTGGATTGAGCATATTTTTGTTCCTAATCAACAGACAGAATATCCACTTGGGGCAAAAATTCATTTAACTATTTTATTGGGTTTTGTGGTTTTATTTGTTCTTTGGGGTTTTTTTTTAGAGCGTTTTTCTTTGCTATATGTTGATTCTCATGAACCTGTATTTTTTGGTCCAGGTTTTGTTGAAATACGCTATGAACTCCCTTTAATTTGGATGGCAGTGATTAGTTTTCTAATTATTGCTGTTACGGTAATTGTTTTTATTTTTTCACAAAAACACCGAGCAAAATGGCCGCTGATCGCTTCCATTGGGGTGTTTTTATCTGTAATAGGGTTACAAACCGTTGAATTTATTCCTAACATGATTAGTAGATTCATTGTTAAACCTAATCCTGTCAAAACAGAAAAACATTTTATGGAAAATAATATTAAAGCGACCTTAGATGCTTATGGGTTGACGAATATTAAGACGATTGATGTTGAGGCACGGGTTGATGCAACTGATGATATAGAAGAATGGACATCACAGAAACATTTTGAAAATATTCCTGTTTGGGATCGTGAGCATTTAACCGATGGTTACCAGCAGTTACAAGGAATACGCCCTTATTATAAATTTTTAGCCGTTGATGAAGATCGCTATTTTATCCGTAAACATCACCAACAAGTTAATTTAAGTGCCAGAGAAATTGATATTACACAGCTTCCGATAGAAGCCCAAAATTGGGAAAATGAACATTTACGTTATACGCATGGTTATGGGGCAGTCGTTACCCCTGCGGCACAAGATGCAGGAAAACCTATCATGTGGTATTTACGTGATCTTAATATGCACTCAAATATGGGCTTTAGTGTTAAAAATCCTGATATTTATTTTGGGCAGGGGAATTATGATTATGCGATTGTTCCTAATGGACTCAATATAAAAGGTCTTTCAGATTCTGATTTAAGTCTTAATGGGAAATATAAAGGGGGGGCAGGGATTCCAATTCCTTCTTATTTTAGAAAATTATTATTTGCCTTTTATTTTAAAGATACTAATATCTTTTTTTCACCGAATATCTCTCAAGAAAGTCGGGTTTTATTGCGTCGAAATATTGTTAAACGGATTAATACATTGACCCCATTCTTACATTTAGATAACGATCCTTATTTGGTGATTACTAAAAATCGTTTTTTCTGGATTCAAGATGCTTATACGTTATCTAATAAATATCCTGTCTCAAAAACAGCTCAAAGTGATTTTTTAGAGGGTAAACAAGATTTTAACTATATTCGTAATTCCGTTAAAATCACTATTGATGCTTATTCTGGGGATGTTCATTATTATATTTCTGACCCTGCTGACCCCATTATTCAAGCTTATAGCCGTGCCTATCCTGGGGTTTTTCAAGATTTAGATGAAATGCCCGATACATTACGTAAACATCTACGTTATCCACGCGATCTTTATTATTT
>CAYROI010000003.1:0-25651 GCA_964425835.1 uncultured Methylococcaceae bacterium | reverse complement strand
AAATGCCCGATACATTACGTAAACATCTACGTTATCCACGCGATCTTTATTATTTACAAATGAAGATTTATGCCAAATATCATCAACAATCACCTGAGTTATTTTACGAACAAGCGGAAACTTGGCAATTTGCAACGATTAATAAGAAACCTGTGTTGCCTTATTTTATTACCATGGATTTTGGAAATTGTAATGATCGTGAAGAATTTGTGATGATTAACCCCATGACCCCTGTTCGTCGAGATAATTTAAGTATGGTGGGAATTGCAGGGACATTAGATAAAGAAAAGTGTGGCTCTGTCTATAAACCTGAAATTACGATTTATAAATTTCATAAAGATACCCAAGTTAATGGACCTGCTCAAGTCGATGCCTTGATTGATCAAAACCCTGAAATTTCAGAGCAATTTACCTTGTGGGATCAACATGGATCAGAGGTGAAACGCGGGCGGATGATTATCTTGCCAATGGGGAACTCAATGCTTTATGTTCAGCCTATTTATATGATTTCGACTAAAACTAAAATTCCTGAATTAGTACGAGTGATTGTTTCAATAGGTAATCAAGTGGTGATGGATAAGACGTTACGCTCAGCATTCAAACGTTTAAAAACACGCTTTATTCGACATGCGAGAGATAGCACAGGGATTAGTGAATTTGATAATTCAATAACTAAAGATAAGAAACCAGTTAAAGAATAAATTACCTGCGTAGGGACGAATTAATCGACCCTACGCAATATAAGCACCTATTTATTTTTCAATATTAAAATACGGCGGCATGTGATTAATATATGCCAGATACATCGCATCTGCCATTGTCCACAATACGTTGAGTTTGAATTGTAGAATTTCAATCATGCGCTGTTGTTGTTCACAGGTTTTATACCAATCTAAGGTAATATCTAATCCATGTTCCACATCACGCCTAGCCTCGGTTAAACGTTTGCGAAAATAAATATAGCCCTCTTTTTCGACCCAAGGATAAAGTTCGGGCCAATTATCTAAGCGTTGCTGATGGATTTTGGGAGCAAATAATTCAGTTAGAGAAGAGCTTGCCGCCTCATGCCATTCTGCGCGTCTTGCGAAATTCACATAAGCTTCAACAGCAAATTTCACCCCTGGCAAAACATGTTCTAATGAAGTTATTTCTTCACGGCTTAAGCCGACAGCAATGCCAAGTTGTATCCAAGCTTCAATTCCACCTTCATCACCTGGATGACCATCATGATCTAAAATGCGTTGTGTCCAAATCGCACGGGTTTCACGATCAGGGCAATTAGCGAGAATATTTGCATCTTTGATTGGAATCATAATTTGGTAATAAAAACGATTAGCAACCCAGCCTTGCAATTGCTTTTTAGTTAATTTACCTTGATTCATTAACGTATGGTAAGGGTGATGAATATGATAATATTTTTCCATCCCCCGTAATTGTGCTTCAAATTCTTCTCGTGTCCATGCGACTTCATTACGCATAATTGTACCTTTGGTTATTAGTTATCGAAAAGTAGGCTACCCATTTAAAAGGGGACAAAAACAGGTAGAGATTACGATGCTTCACACCTCTACAGTATTACATTACTATTGTCCTATTTTGAGTTGATAGCCAACTTGTATTTAAGTACGATTAAATTTATCAACTAAACGAATTAACTCAACATCATTTTTTACTTGTAATTTTTTATAAATTCGATAACGAAAAGTATTAACAGTTTTATCTTTTATCCCCAGTATTGCTACCATTTCTTTAATACTTTTGCCTTGTAAAATAAATCTAACAACTTCTAATTCCCTAGGAGACAAAATTGAACAGGGATCATTTTCATCTTTCGTTTTAGTTTTAATAATAAACTTATTGGCTACATCTGAACAAAGATAAATATCACCTGCCATTACCTTGTGAATTGTATGTATCATTTCCTCAGAGGATGATTTTTTTGAAATAAAACCAACCGCACCAATTTTTAAAAGTTGTTTGGGTACTGAATTATTATCATGTTGTGAAAGCCCAATAATTTTTATTTCAGGGTGAATTTTTAAAATACGCCGACAGGCTTCAGCCCCCCCCATGCCAGGCATTTCAACATCCATTAAAACCACATCAGGACGCATTGCTTCGATCGCTAATAGGCTTTGCTCACCACTTTCTGCAACCCCAATAACGGTAATATTATCAGCGGCATTTAATAAGGATTTTATTGCCGTTGTAATTAATTCATGATCGTCAACCAGCAAAACCTTAATCATAAGATACCTTGATTTTTATTTAAATAGGCTTACATTAAAGTGCTTCTTTTATTTCTTTATGGGATTCAATTGACCATAGTTTTTCTAATTGATACAGTTCGCGCGCTTGTGTGGTCATAATGTGTAGCACAATATCACCTAAATCCAACAATACCCAATTAGACCCCTGATCTCCTTCAACACCTAAAGGTTTCAACCCCTGTTCTTTAACTTTTATCGTAATATAACTAGATAACGCTTGACTATGACGTTCAGAAGTTGCAGTAACTAAAACCATAAAATCAGTCACACTACTTTTATCTTTAACATCAATGACAGTAATACTTTGACCTTTTCGTTCATCTAATTCGGTCGTTACTAGGGTCAATAACTCATTGGTTTGCATTCAAATTCCTGTAAAGTTTATTTTGTTGGATATAGTTTATCACGTTGTCTGGGATTAAAAATCGGGAACTATGCCCAATTGCTAGTAACTGTCTTATTTTTGTCGAAGAGATAGCCAGTTGCGTTACCTGTTGAAAATATAATTTCCCAGCTAAAGTCTCTTTCAATAGCGTCGGATTATCTATAAACCGCTGCTTCAAAAAAGGCGTAAGTGGTATAGGATCACTTTCTGGGCGAGTCATTACAATAATATGGGAATAGTCGAATAATTTTTGCCATTCGTGCCATTTTTCTAGGCTAATAAAAGCGTCATTTCCTATTAATAACGACAGCGATTGCTTTGGGAATTCATCCCGCAATGAGGCAAGTGTATCAATCATATAGGATGTTCCCTTTCGCTTTAATTCTCGCGCATCACAAATAAAACCCTGTTGCCCTGCTATTGCTAATTGCAGCATTTTAAGCCGCATTGAAGCGGTTACTAAGGGTTTGTTTTTAAGGGAAGGTTGGTAACAAGGAATAAAGCGAATTTCATCAAATTCAAAGACTTCTTTAATTTCTAAAGCAACCCGTAAATGCCCGAAATGTATGGGGTTAAATGTCCCACCATAAATAGCAATCATGATTAATGACGAATATGACCTTCACCTAAAACAATATATTTTAGCGTGGTTAATCCTTCTAAGCCTACAGGCCCTCGTGCATGCAGTTTATCGGTGCTAATCCCAATTTCTGCTCCTAAACCATATTCAAACCCATCAGCAAAACGCGTTGACGCATTCACCATCACAGAACTTGAATCAACTTCTCTCAAAAAACGGCGAGCTAAGGTATAGTCTTCGGTCACAATGGATTCTGTATGTGCGGAACTATAATGATTAATATGAGTAATCGCTTCATCTATATCCTTGACAATTTTAATGGATAATACGGGGGCTAAATATTCGGTTTGCCAATCTTCTTCGGTTGCAGTTAAGCAAGAATCAACTAAAACACAAGTTTTAGCGCAACCGCGAATCTCAACCCCCGCGTCACGATACTTTTCAACTAATAAAGGGAGTATTTCCGCTGCAACAGATTCTGCAATCAATAGGGTTTCCATTGCATTACAAACGCCATAACGATGGGTTTTAGCATTAACCGCAATCGCAACCGCTTTATTTATATCTGCTTTAGCATCAATATAAACATGACAAATGCCATCTAAATGTTTAATAACCGCAATCGTTGCTTGTTGAGAAATTCGTGCTATTAAACCTTTGCCACCTCTAGGAACAATTACATCCACATAATCTTTTAGGGTAATCAATTCACCAACAGCCGTTCTATCTGTGGTTTCAACGACTTGAACGATTTTTGTTGGCAATCCTGCAATTTCCAAGCCTTTGGTAATACAAGTTGCAATCGCTTGGTTAGAATGAATAGATTCAGATCCGCCGCGCAAAATACAGGCATTCCCTGATTTTAGGCATAATGCGGCAGCATCAATGGTTACATTAGGACGTGATTCATAAATAATACCGATAACCCCTAAAGGGACGCGCATTTGTCCGACCTGAATACCGCTAGGGCGATAATTTAACTGACTTATTTCACCGACAGGGTCGGGTAATGCGGCTATTTGTTTCAAGCCCTCAATCATAGCCGTAATTCTTGCAGCGGTTAATTCTAATCTATCCAATAAGGCGGCATCTAAACCTTTTTCTTTTCCTTGTTGCAAATCTTTTTGATTTTCCGCGCTTAAAAAATCACGTTGTAATTCGAGTTGCTTGGCAATTTCGAGTAACGCTTTATTTTTTTTTGCACTATCCGCTTTACTAATTTCTCGTCCAGCTTGTTTGGCTTGTATGCCAAGTTGGTGCATATATGCCTTAATATCCACACGACGCCTCATTGTTTTAGAATCTTAAGTTAATTGATCATTATAGCGTCAAAATTAGATGTTTGCATGATCGCTTTGAGTGTTTTCTTCTAATCGCTGTAAACCTAAGCTAACCTCATCGACAATAGCACATTGAGGATTAAAGCCTGTGACGACTTGTTTTAATAATGTTCGTACGGCTTCAAAATCATTCAAGGCTACTTTTTTCTCTAAGGAGGTTAAAACACGGCTTAATTCCTCCCAAGTTATAACATCTTCTTCTGCACGCAGAATTTTTTCATGTTGTGTTTGCGATACATTATTACCGATTAACAATTCTTCATAGAGTTTTTCACCAGGTCTAAGTCCTGTATAAATAATTTCTATATCACCATGAGGTTGAGAAGCATCTTTAACATTAAAACCGCTCAGATGAATCATTTGGCGTGCAAGTTCCACAATATGAATAGGCGTTCCCATATCCAAAACAAAAACATCGCCCCCTTGTCCCATTGCACCTGCTTGAATGACCAGTTCAGCCGCTTCTGGAATGGTCATAAAATAACGAATAATACGTTTATCTGTCACCGTAACAGGGCCGCCTTTAGCAATTTGCTCTCGAAATAAAGGCACGACTGAACCTGATGAGCCTAAAACATTACCAAATCGAACCATTGTAAAACGAGTTTTACCGTAAAGTTCAGGTTTTTCACTTAAAGCTTGTAGAATTAATTCAGCAAAACGTTTTGTTGCCCCCATGGTATTTGTGGGGCGTACGGCTTTATCGGTGGAGATTAAGACAAACGTTTCGACATTAAATTTAATTGCCGTTTGGGCAAGGGTTAATGTGCCAAATATATTATTCCAAATGGCTTGTGCTGGGTTTTGTTCAACCAAGGGAACATGTTTATAAGCGGCAGCATGATAAATTGTTTGAATGGCAAACGCTTTGCAAACTTGCTCAAGACGATTTTTGTCCGTTACTGATCCCAGAATTGGAATAATACGGCAATTTTCTTTATTTATTGGTGCTAACTTTTTTTCGATACGATAAAGCTGAAATTCACTGATTTCAAAAAGAACCAAACAATGTGGCTTATTTTCAATAATTTGGGTGCATAATTCAGCACCTATTGACCCCCCTGCACCTGTCACCATAATTACTTTATCACGGATATTGGCATGTAATAAGGCTTCATTAGGTGGCACGCTTTCTCGTCCTAATAAATCACCAATATCAACTTCCCGTAAGGTATCAAAAGTTAATCTACCGCGTGCGATTTCATTAATATCAGGAATAGTACGCACATGAACAGAATGGGGTTCTAACAAACGGATAATTTCACTACGTCGTGTTCCACCTACGGAAGGAATGGCTAACAGTACATCACTGACTTTATAGCGAGTTATCAGTTGCGCCAAAGCACTAAAAGGATAAATTCTTAAATCATTAACTTTTTGTTTATGAAGTGATTTTTTATCATCAATAAAAGCAACCGCTTTAAATTCATGTCCATGAACTAATGCCGAAGCAAGTTGTACCCCCGCATTCCCTGCACCATAAATAATGACATTTTTTTTACCGTATTCTGTCCCATTTTGTCGATGAATAACGCGAGAATAATTTTCTCTTAATAACCATCGTGCAAAAAAACGACTGCATCCAACCAGTAACAGCATAATCATCCAATTTAATGTCGGGACAGTTCTTGGAATACTACCCACCCCTGAATAAAAAACACAGGTTGCAAACAGAAGGGCATAAAGCGTCGTTGCTTGAATAATTGTCCATAGGGCTTTAATGCCCATGTAGCGAATAATCGCGCGATAAAGTCCTAATTTTATGAAAACAGGCACAGCAATAATTGGCGCGACAATAAAAAAATACGCAATTTCATTAGCAGGTTTATAAAAAAAACCTAATCGCAGTGAAAATGCAGCCCATAAGGCGGTAATTGCAAAAATTATATCAATACTAATTAAAATGGCCGCTTTTTTATTTCTAGAAAGGGCTAGAAACCATTCGATAATTAGGTTAAGCATGAGATGTTCTAAGTTTTTTCACCACAAAAAATAAGGGCGTATAGGCAATCACCCCTATCATTATTCCCGCTGATTGATAATGGCTTGTCATCATTGCCAAAGGTAAAAGCCAACAGATATTAATTAAAATTAGCTGGCAATTAATTTGCTTGTGGGCGTAAGTTCTCGCGACTGATTTTTCCAAACCAGTTTCTTCAAGTTGTTGAATTAATTGCAAAGCATAACATTGATAAGCATGCGTGCGGTGTGCCTGATACCACTTTTCCCCATTTAATAGACGACTACCTAAAGTTATTGAGGCATCGGTAATAAAAACAGCAAGTAAAATAAACCAGCTCCCAAGATTCATAATGCCATCAAGCGTTGTCATTAAAGCTAATACGCCCAAAATAAAGCCTAAAAAACCACTACAGGCATCCCCCATAAATATTTTTGCATGCGGCCAGTTCCAGATTAAAAATCCTGCAACACAAACAGATAAAAGGACTAAAACCAAGCTCCATTGCGTATCGCCTTGTATTAATAATAAGAGGGCTGCACTTAAGCTGACACTAATTGCCTCTGAGCTTGCAAACCCATCAATGCCATCCATAAAATTATATAAATTTAATAACCAAGCTAAAACCAAGGTATAAAAAATATAACCAAAAATAGATAAGTCCAGTGTTACTCCAAAAAAATTGAGCGCGGGAAGTTGGGGCAAACAAACTAAAATGATTAAACTTGCAATGATATGAACGCTGAAACGCCAACGAGCGGGAATAGATTGAAGATCATCCCAAAACCCAATTGAGGCGACCAAAATACTTGAAACAACAATGCCTATTAAAGCATTATCTGCAAATAAAATGATATTAAGTTGTTGAAACCCTAAAAGGGTTATTAAAAAAACAATGACAACTGATAAACCACCGCCTCTAGGTGTCGGTATTTCATGAGAGCTACGTTCATTTGGAATATCCAGCAAGTTTTTATTGAGTGCGTATTGACGAATTAAATAGGTTATTAGACTGGTTAATAAAAAAGAAATCAACAAAATAAATAAAATCAACATGGCTTAGGCTTCATTAGAGTTGTTTTTTTAATAAATGGCTACCAATTTAAGGCGGGACAAAAGATTTCTCGTATCATTTTCACCCGTACGCAATAACAGTTAGCCCATTTAGCCTAATATCAGCATGATGAATCATCCCTATATTTTCTAATTTTAGTCTCATAACTTTATCTTTTACCGTTCAAATTTATTCAATAATCTGAAAAAACGTTTCATTTTTCTTAATCATCCCTAATTCATGTCGAGCGCGTTCTTCCAACGCTTCCGTTCCATTTCTTAAATTTAACACTTCACCATATAAGATCTCATTACGCTCTTTATTGTCTAATTCTTCTTTTTTAAGCGCGTCTAATTGCGCCTGATATTCGTAAACCTGCATGATACTGCCATCACCATACCATAGACGCGTTTGTAACAATATAATCAATAGTGTAATAATACCAACTAGAAAAAATTTGATAACAGCCTCCTTAAAATGAGAAAGGACACAAAACCCATTCTAAATAAATGTTTTTTGTGTCCTAACAAAACCAAGGGCTACCCCTTAAAACTATTTAAGCATTCTAAACGCACTACGACCTGCATAACTTGCAGCAGCACCTAATTCTTCTTCAATTTTCATTAAGCGGTTATATTTTGCAATACGATCAGAACGGCTTAATGAACCTGTTTTAATTTGTCCTGTGCCTGTGGCAACCACTAAATCAGCAATGGTGGTATCTTCAGTTTCACCTGAACGATGGGAAACGACGGCACTATAACCTGCATCAGAGGCCGTTTTAATGGCTTCTAAAGTTTCAGTTAATGTGCCAATTTGATTCACTTTAATTAAGATTGAATTACCAATGCCTTTATCAATGCCTTCTTTCAAAATTTTAGGATTGGTTACGAACAAATCATCACCGACTAATTGAATTTTATCGCCCAATTTTTCAGTATGAATTTTCCAACCATCCCAATCGTTTTCATCTAAACCATCTTCAATAGAGATAATCGGATATTTTCCGACCCAATCAACAAAAAAGTCCGTCATTTCTTCTGAGGTTAAGCTTTTATTTTCGGCTGCTAATACATAACGACCGTCTTTGAAATATTCAGAGGCAGCCGCATCCATCCCTAAATAAATATCTTCGCCCGCTTTGTAACCTGCGTTTGCGATTGCTTCTAAAATAATTTCAATGGCTTCTTCGTTAGAAGCTAAATTAGGGGCAAATCCCCCTTCATCACCGACAGAAGTTGATAAACCACGGGCTTTTAAAACTTTCGCCAAATGATGGAAAACTTCTGCACCATAACGAATCGCTTCACGGAAAGTAGGGGCGCCCACAGGTAGAATCATAAATTCTTGTAAATCAACACTGTTGTCTGCATGAGAGCCACCATTGATAATATTCATCATCGGTACTGGTAATACAAATTTACCGCTAGTATTTAAAGAGCGATATAAAGGAATATTGGCATCTTTTGCTTGTGCATGAGCGACGGCCATCGACACACCTAAAATAGCATTTGCGCCTAAACGTCCTTTGTTTTCAGTGCCATCTAAATCAATCATTTTTTGATCAATCGCGGCTTGATCGGCTGAATCCATACCGATAACAGCATCACGAATTTCAGTATTAATGTTATTAACGGCCGTTAAAACACCTTTACCTAAATAACGACTTTTATCGCCATCACGCAATTCAATCGCTTCACGCTCGCCTGTTGATGCGCCTGATGGCACCATTGCACTGCCAATATGTCCAGATGCTAAGACAACATCGGCTTCAACAGTTGGGTTTCCGCGTGAGTCAAGAATTTCTCTCGCTTTAATATCAACGATTCTAGTCATGTAATTTTTTCCAAATTTTATGTAAAAGGATAAAAGCAATAGTCCATTGCTATTATGATTTATTTTATAAAAATATTCATTATTAAATATTTTTAAGTAATTTTTTTAAGATCTAGTACTAAATCCGTCGTATCTATTTTACTATCCCAATAATCCAATAAAAGTGATCGGTTTAGCTCAATAAATTTTATAACGAGTTGTAAGTCTTTACTTCTTAAACCAACCCCAGCCATTATTTCAGCTGGCTCAGTAATTGAAACAGAGACAGTCTGACCTTCAATCATTTTATCATTATTAGTACTTACTTTAATTCTAGGCGCATGTTTGGCATTACCTCTCTCACTGACCCAAATGACCATAGGGAGTCCTGTAGATTTTTCTCGAAAATTTGCCATTAAAAAAAGATCCTCCTTTTCATTCTGATGAATGGTTGTATTTTGAAAGCACCTCTCTTTTTTAATATTGAGTAAATGTAACATAATTGTTAACTCCAATAGTTTTATACAAATTTTAATAATCCATACCTAATTAGACTTCAAGACGCAAAGTAAACCTCTTAGTATTTTATTCTGTATTTTCATGTTTTCAGGTATAAGCTATATTACCAATAAAACGCTATTTTTTCTTTTAAAATTCAAAATAAATTGTCTTTCATTGACCTTTTAATACTCCAATACGAATACTCGCAGTCTTCCCCATTTCATCACTCACGGCAATTTGATAACGCCCTGTTTTTTTAAATTGATGTTTTAAATATTTCTCAGGATGAACTTTATAAAGCAGTTTGCCGTTAATAAACCAATAAACTAACCCTTGCGCGCCTGTGGTTTCAAGCTTAACCATCGGTAAATTTTTAGCCGCACCCGCAGAGCGTAATTTCGTTAAATTATCTAGCCCTTTTATTTTAAGAGTCCCTTGTTGAAATTGTGGCGGATGGTGACAACTTGCATCATATAAACCTATTTGTTGGCGGCGATGTTGATTAGGGGGAATCCATGGTTCAACTTCTAAGGGCCACAGTGCGACCTTTTTTCGTGCGATTTTTTTTGCCTGACAAGACCGATCAACTAACCGCCCTGTTTCTGTATTGATGAGCAAACTTATGGGATTTGTTTCCCAGTGACTGCTATTGGCTTCAGGTAATGTTTTGGGGACTGTTTGATTTAATAACCATGCTTGTTTTTTTTCATGACACAGCTCAGGCGGTGTTGTTGATTGTAAGCCGCCCAATGGCCAGCATATAAAATCTTGCGTCACTGATTTAGGGGGTTTCGCAGGAGAAGAATAAGGCTGTTGATGCAATAAGCGTTCAACAATTTCAAATAATAACGGCGATGCGGTTCGTGCGCCATAATGACCTGCCGTTGGCGTGCCATCAGGTCGCCCTAACCAAACACCCACGGTATATTGATCTGTAACCCCAATACTCCAAAAATCGCGATACCCGTAGCTTGTCCCCGTTTTCCATGCCAGTTGATTATTATTTTGCTGTTCATCTTGTAATAATTGCCGAATAATCCACGCCGCTCCTTTAGATAATAAATAACGTGATTGCTGCGGTTGTTGTTTAATAAAGCGCAATTGTCCTGTCAGCCCATCATTTGCAAAGGCGGTATACGTTGCGACTAATGTCTCTAAAGTCGTACCAACACCCCCCAATATCACGGACAAATTCGGCTTTGCCCGATTATAAAAATGTAACGTTAAGCCTGCATTTTTTAATTGACTGACAAATTTCTCAGAGCCTAAATGATAAAGCACTTGTACCGCAGGTACATTAAGTGAACGTTTTAGCGCATTACTGACACTGACAGGACCAATAAATCCACGGCTAAAGTTTTTCGGTCGATAACCATCTAAGCTAATAGGTGCATCGGTTAATAACGATTCCGAATGAATTAAGCCTTCATCCAAGGCTAAACCATATAAAAAAGGTTTTAAGGTTGAACCAGGTGAACGTAATGCGCTTATCATATCCACATGCCCAAAGCGTTCGTTATTACTAAAATCAGCCGAACCGATATAGGTTTTAACCGCTAAGGTTTTATTTTCAACCACTAGTATCGCTGCCGATGTTTTAGAGGGTAAACGTTTAATATAACTACGGACTAAATCCTCTAAACCTCGTTGCATTTCATAATCTAAGGTTGTAACTAAAGGTTGATCTTTTCGCGCTAATTTTCTAAAGCGGCGGGCAAATAAAGGCGCGACAACAGGCGGTCTATTTTGTTGTGCATAAACTGTTTCCATCATCGCCGCTTGTGCTTGTTTTTTTGTCCAAACCTGATACTTTTGTAAACGTCTAATCACTTTATCACGTGCAATTTGAGCTTTGTCAGGATGTCGATCGGGACGATTACGACTTGGGGCTTGAGGTAATACGGCTAAAAGTGCCGCTTCTGCATAGGTTAGTTCTTGTGCGGACTTTCCTAAATAAACATAGCCTGCCGCTTGTACGCCTTCTAATGTGCCACCAAAAGGGGCATGATTGAGGTAATAGTTTAAAATCTCGGTTTTACTATAATGCCATTCTAATTGTAAGGCGCGTAAAATTTGTAAGAATTTTCCAATGACGGTTCTTTTGCGTGGAATAATTAAACGCGCCACTTGCATGGTTAAGGTTGATCCCCCTGAAATGATTTTACCATGTTGAAGGTATTGGAAACTTGCACGAATTAAGGCTAACGGATTAACCCCAAAATGTTGCCAAAAATAACGGTCTTCGTAATTGAGTAAGGCTTCAATATAAAGTGGTGAAACTTGTTTTAAAGTGATGGGATAACGCCACATTCCTTGTTTATCAGCAAAGGCACGTAAAGGCGTGCCATCTTCAGCGACAATAATTTGAGCATATTGCTGTTGTGATGATTGTAGGTTTATGGGAAATAAGTAATCAAAAAATACAAAGCTAACAAAGCTGACAATAATAAAAAGACCACTGATTTTAAATTTTAAATAACGCACGAGAAGACTATTCGCTTAAAGTAAGGTCGTTGTAAATGAGGATTAAGTTTTAAAATCAAAATTGATTAAGGTGTTTTTCCCAGCCTTTACATCTTGACCTAAGCTAATGACCCCATCGCCAGTCAATGGCATGGCTTCTCGATGTAAAAAAACGGTTTGCTGGGTTTCATTAAAATAAAGGTAAGTTCCATTAGAACTTTTATCAATTAAAATATATTTACCACGACTATATTCAATAAAAGCATGAATCCTAGAAACAAATTGCGTATTAATCAAAATATTCGCTTCTTGACTACGCCCTAAACTAAAAGGGATGCTAACCGAAGAAACAGGATAGTTTTGTTGATTAAAGGTAAGATATAATTTTAAACTCTCTGTTGTGGTTTGCGGCGTTTCTCGGGCAATATAAGTCATATCATCGTTATCTTCCCAAATAATTTCCCAAATAGAGAGTTCAGTTTTTTTACCTTTAATCGGTGCAAGATCATAAACCCGTGCCATATTTTTTAACATGGCATTCAGTTCATCCTCGACGATATTAGAAATCAAAATTTGCCGAGCTTTGGCAAAACTTGAAATACGCGCCGCAACATTAACGGTGTCTCCAAAAATATCGCCTTTATCTTCAATAATTTTTCCAGAATGCAAACCAATTCTAATCGCAATAGCCGCCATTTGTAACTCACGATGACTATCAATTAAATTGTGCATTGCACAAGCTGCTTGTACTGCAAAATTAGCGGAAGGGTAGCGACACATGATTTCATCGCCAATGGTTTTTATAAGTGTTCCTTGATATTCACCCATCACTCTAATCATTAAATTAAGACAAATATCAATTTTCCTTTTTGCGGCAACATCTCCTAATGTATCGTAAAGTGCCGTACTCCCCGCAATATCTGCAAACATCACAGTACAATAGTGACTAGACTCATTTCTGAATTTAAAAAACTTTAACAACTAAGCTCCTCATTGAGACGGTAATCCAAATAACACATTAATTTTATTTCAGCATAAAATCAAATGGTAACGTTAGATTTGATGTTATTATCGCAATATTATTAAAATATAGATTTAATGCCTTATGCCTTACACTGAATTTAACTTAAGCCAAGCTAAAAAATCTTTTGAACTGACTGAACACAGACGTGCTTTATTTGCTGATATTAAAGCAATTTCTAGCAGTGATTGGCTAAAAGAAGCTTTAGATATTGGCTTGGAATTAGCCTTGAGTACCTCTAGTGAAAAAGCCCGCTCAGAATTTATTATCACGCCTATTTTATTTGAACTCGGACGTAAAAATAATAAACAACTGGCTATTTATTCTAGCCATTCTTCAAACCATTGTTGAATCGGTTAATTAAAAAATATTTTTTCTAATGCTGATGTCCATGACCATGCACTTGAGCAAATTCCCTATAATGACAGCCGTCACATTCCATCATTGCTATCGGCTTAAATTCCAATAAGCAATTAACATTGTTATCCAATAGTTGATAAATTTCTTTTTCAAAACCTAAATACGTGCCGAGAATCAGTCGAATTTGTGGATATTGCTGTTGTAAAAAATGAAATTGTTCGCTAATCCGTTTAATCAATGTCCCTGTGAACAAATAATAAGGTTGGATAACAATTTGCTTCATCCCCAACGCAACTTGTCGTTGAATCACCGTTTCCAAACGCGGATAGGTAATCCCTGTAAAAGCAATATCAATTAATTCATGATCGGTTTCTTCCCACAACCAACGGGCTAATTTTGCAATTTCCCCATTTGCTACTTTATCTGATGATCCACGACCTAAAATAATAACCCCGGTTGTTTTCGGGTCAGGCATCGCAATTTCGTTCATCAACTGCATTAATCGTCGTCTGACAATTTTTAGCATCGTGGTATTAACCCCAAGATGTTTTCCATAATCAAATATTACCTTGGGATGACGCACTCTCGCTTTTTCTAAATGTTCAGGGATTTCCATTTTTACATGCCCTGCCGCATTGAGAATTAAAGGAATCACTAACACACGTTCAGAATTTTTAGCCGCATTATCAAAGCCTTCATCTAATAAAACATCAGCAAATTCAATAAAACAAACCTCAATACGCCAATCTGAATGTTGTTGTCGCCACTGAGTGGCAAATTGGTCTATTTCAATATTTCCTTGTGGATCACGTGAACCGTGACCGACTAATAAAATGGTGGTTTTCAAATTTTTTCCTCTTTTATAGTATTGGCTTTACGAAACCTATGGGTAAAATCCGCATCATACAGTTTCGATTTTTTCAATGTATCCCAATGACGCGCTCCCAAGGTTGGACTGACAATAATCATCGCTTGACTGTTTATTTTAGCTTGTTGACATTGCTCGCGAATCGTCGCTAATGTACCGTGAATAATTTGCTGTTCGTCCTTCCAACTGGCTTTATAAACGACGACAACAGGCGCGTTTTCATCCCAAGCGGCGGCTAATAATTCTGTTTTTACTTTCTTCAATAAAGTAATTGATAAATATAAACATAAGGTGCAATGGTGCGATGCTAATTCTCGCAATGATTCCCCCGCAGGCATCGGTGTACGCCCTTCAACACGACTAAAAATAACCGTCTGTGTTACTTCGGGTAAAGTGAGCGTTTCAATAGCTGCCGCAGCCGATGCCATTGCCGAAGTAATACCAGGGACAACCTCAATCGCAATTCCTTCTTTATCCAAAGGCTGAACCATCTCAATTAACGCCCCATATAAACTCGGGTCACCTGTTTGCAAGCGAATCACTTTCGCATTATTTGTCGCATGTTTTATTAACCAATCGGTAATTTCTTCTAGGGTCATGCCTTTAGAATCTTGAATGATGCAGCTTTCTTTTGCCCATCTCATTGCCGCTTTGGAAACTAACGAACCTGCAAATAAAATAGCATCGGCTTCACTAATTAAACGCTGTCCCTTAAGGGTTAATAACTCAGGATCACCAGGTCCTGCACCGACGAAGTATACTTTTTTCATGGGTTTTATCTCAATTATTATCGTTACATCAAAGGTAAAATTTGCGCTAACAACTTTTTATTTGTCGCTAAAATTTGTTTTGGGAAAATCCCCGCATTCCCTTTAAAATCAGTAATCGTTCCACCCGCTTCTTTAACAATTAACGCCCCAGCAGCGACATCATATAAATTTAATTCTTGTTCCCAAAACGCATCAACTTGACCATCTGCGACCAGACATAAATCCATTGCCGCCGATCCAAAACGCCGTTGCCCTGTGGTTTTTTGAGCAATACGACAAAAACGTGCCAAATTATTATCTTCTAAATAACTACGCAGACAAGCAAAGCCTGTGGCAATCATTGAATTTCCTAAATCCGTTTCATTTGAAACCTGCGTTATTTCCCCATTTTTCCACGCGCCTTTATTTTTTTCAGCACAATAATAATCATCCACCGCAGGCGCGTAAATCGCGCCAAAAACAATCTCACCGTCAATTTCTAACGCCACACTAATTGACCAAAAATATTGGGCTTTGGCAAATGAATGTGTCCCATCAATTGGGTCAACAATCCAACGTTGATTTTGATTCTCAGTTTGTCCGCTCTCTTCCCCCCAAAATCCAAACTGGGGATATTGCGTGGTTAATTTTTCTTTTAAAAATTTCTCGACCGCAACATCTGCGGCAGTGACAAAATCACGCGGGGCTTTTTTAGTAATATCCTTTTTTTTAAAATCATTAAAATAAGTTAGGGCAATAGTACCCGCTTCTCGAATAATGGCTTCTAAAATATTAAGCGAAATAGACATCAATGCGTCCTTAATAAAGGGAAAAAATAAAGGGTTACTACTTTACCATTATTTGAAGATTGTTAGGGCTTAGATAAATGAATGCGGTATAATTTTTTCCAAACCAATGATGTCTCATAAGTTATTCTTTATTAAAATTTTCTATGTCCTTTTCAAGAACTATTGCTTTACCGACAGGCTCATTAAGTATTCAAATAAATGAATCTGAAGACTTATTTAATCAATACATTGACTTCGCCGCACGTAATAACCCGAAACGCGGTTTTTTATTTATTAGCAAGGTATTAGCCAAACATTATCCTTGCCTCCCTGCTCAAATGCGAGCAAGCTATGAAAGCTTGATGAATAAATTATTATCTGTTGATAATGACTCTAAAAAAATTATTTTTGTCGGCATGGCAGAAACTGCAACAGCCTTGAGTTTGGGGGTTTATGAATCTTGGCTAAATAAAACCCAGAAATCAGGGATTTATTGTCAAACCACCCGTTATTTTTTAAATAATCAGCCTTTTGTCGATTTTGAAGAAGTGCATAGTCATGCAACCAGTTTTTATTTATATCTTCCCGAAGAAAAACAGGTTAAAGAAGTTTTTGATACCGCTGACACCTTGGTTTTAATTGATGATGAAATTAGCACAGGCAATACTTTTGCTAATTTAATTAATGCGTATAAAAAACTAAACCCAAATTTAAAACGCGTGATTGTCCTCAGTTTATTAAATTTAACCAGTGAACACGCGCGAAATAAGGTGGCAACCAAAACAAAATTAACTGTTGAATGGTTCTCTATTTTATCAGGTCAATTTAAATTTACGCCTAACCCAAAGTTTAACTTTCAAACGCCCTACGTAGAAAGTAATCAACAATGTAAAAAATATTTATTAAATGGTAATTATGGAAGATTAGGGATTAATACAAGCATTCCTTCTTTGACAGGACAATTAGATAAATTAATGATGGGGTTTCAGCCTAAAGCCAAAATATTGGTATTAGGAACAGGCGAATTTATTTATCATGCCTATTTAGTGGCTGTCGAATTAGAAAAGCATCAATTTAAAACATATGTTCAATCAACCACGCGTTCACCAATTTTAATGGGGAATGGTATTATAAGTTGTGCTATGTTTCAGGATAATTACAAAGAGGGGCTTAATAATTATTTATATAATGCCAAAATGAATAGCTATGATGCGATCATCATTGTACATGAAACCTTAGAAACGATTGAATTAACACAGTTAATTAAGCTTTTAAATGCTGCTTCTATTAAGATAACCAATGGAATAGTTAGTTTTTCTTAAGCGATTATTTTAAAAAAGTAAAAACTTATTTTTTACTTCGTTGCGTAATATCAGGTATTAATATGTTAAACGAGTCAACTTTAACCCCTGGGTTTTATGGGAAACTGCCTATTTTAGGCAATTTTGTTTCTAGGCACTTACCCAAAGATTTTATAGAACCTTGGGATGACTGGTTACAACATTCTATCGCTGTTAGTAAACAAGCGTTAGGTGAGAACTGGTTAAAAACCTATTTAACTTGTCCAATATGGCGTTTTGCGCTGACACCTGGTTTGTGTGGGGAAAATGGTTGGATGGGCATTATTATGCCTAGTGTTGATCGTGTTGGACGTTATTTTCCCTTAACCATTGCCGTCCCAATTTCAGAACAATTGCATTACCCATCATTACTTAGTTTAAGTAATAATTGGTATTTAGAATTAGAGAAAGCGGCTTTAACGGCATTAGAGGATGAATTAGATTTACATTCTTTAGAGCTATTACTAAATAATATTTCCACAGCTTCCGTCTCAATAGGTCTAGCTCAAACTAATAAAAATGAAGAACATAAACCTTTTGCACCCTATCATAGTTTTTGGTCAATAAAATATTCTGATACACCTGAATATAAAGCTAATTTCCCTTTAATTTTTAAAGGTCTTCCGCCTGTTAGTGAATTTTCTAATTTCTTAGATGGTTATTTATTTAAAACTAATCCCCCCTTAATAATAAAAAAACAAAATAACCTTAAACAACAAACACAATTAAAGTTACAAAAATTTAATCAGCAATATTGGGATAATGCCGTTAATTTGCAAACGAGACAATTTGAAAATAAACATTGGCAATCTTATGCAAGAACAGATAAAGGAAACCGTAGACGTTATAATCAAGATGCTTTTTTAAATTGTCCAGATTTAGGGTTATGGGTCGTTGCAGATGGAATGGGTGGACATCAAGCGGGGGATGTTGCTAGTCGTATGATTATTCATAAAATAAATGCGTTAGAATTAACCGATAATCTTTACCCTTGTATTAATTTGGTTCAACAATGTTTACAACAAGTTAACCAAACTTTGCGTCAATTTGCTAAAGAAATTTTTGCAGGACAAACGGTAGGCAGTACCGTTATTGCCTTATTGGCAAATGCTAACCATTTTTCTTATCTCTGGGCAGGTGATAGTCGTTTATATCGCTTACGAAATCAAAAACTAGAACAATTATCAATAGATCATACTGAAAAAAATGAAGGGCTTTTATATTCGCCTAAAAATAATCATGCGATTACCCGTGCAGTCGGGGCTTTTGATGAATTAGAGCTAGATTCTGCGGTTATAGAAAGCCGTTCTGGGGATAAATTTTTATTATGTAGTGATGGCTTGGATAATGAAGTGCATTTTCACGAAATTGAACAAATAATGAATAATGACTATCAAACCAGTGTTAATACATTAATATCTTTAACCTTAAGTCGAAAAGCCAGCGATAATGTAACAGTTTTAGTGGTCGAAGTTTTATAGGAATATCTAATGAAAACGGTTTTATTAACAGGTAGCAATGGTTTTATTGGACAAGTTTTATCACAACGTTTACGAGAAAACACGGTTAATGTTAAAAACCTAGTGCGAAATAATGCCGTTGACCTGCCTAATAAAATAATTTTAGACTTAACTAAAAACTGGTCAATTAATCCTTGTGACGGTGTGGATACCGTATTTCACTTGGCAGGAAAAGCACATGCGTTAGCAGAAATAGCCCAAGATATTTCAGAATATCAGCGTATTAATACGCAGGCAACAGAAAAATTATTACAAGCGGCTCAGCAAGCAGGTGTTGAACGATTTATTTTTTTTAGTAGCGTTAAAGCCGTGGGGGAAAGTAATTTTATTCAAGATGAAACCTGTCAACTCCCAGCAAACACGCCTTATGGACAATCTAAATATGACGCAGAAAAATTAGTCTTAGAAGGGGGCTATGTCCCGCATCCTGTCGTTATTCGTCCGTGTATGGTTTATGGAAATTCAAACAAAGGCAATCTACCTAAAATGATTAGTGCGATTGCTCGTGGTTTTTTCCCTCCCTTACCTGAAGTTAATAATCATCGCTCTATGGTGCATGTTGAAGATGTTGTTCAAGCGGCTTTATTAGTTGCTAGAACCCTAAAAGCGGCAGGACAAATTTATATTGTCGCTGATGGTCAGACTTATTCATCCAGACAACTTTATGAATTAATTTGTAAAGCACTCAATAAACCCATTTCTCGGTTTCACATTCCGTTAATTGTTTTAAATTTTTTGGCTAAATTAGGTGACCTCATTGGAAAATTAACAGCAAAACGGTTTATTTTTGATTCAGATACCCAACAAAAATTATTCGGGTCTGCCGCTTATTCATCCCAAAAAATTGAAACTGAATTAGGCTTTAAAGCAAACTATTCTTTGCAACAATCATTACCTGAAATTATTCGTTATTTGAATACTTAGCTTTATCAAACTATCATGGCAAGAAAACTTATCATTTTTTGCTGGGCAATAAAAAAAATTCTTCGTAGTAAGGCTAATTTTGGGATTCTTGAAGGTTTTCTATATAAATTGCTATTCTACAAACTCGTTATTATTTTTAAACTAACTTAAACATTTTATGAATAAATATTTACAAGGAGACATTGATATTGAAACCGTAAAAGATTTAGCTTTAACAAAAGGCTTCTAGTCAATCTGGATGCGAGCTTTTGAAAATTTTCCCAAAGTTAAAAAAGAACTGATTGCAAGTTTTAAAGGCACTCGAACCGAGTTTTTTAATCTATAAAGTTCAAACTAACCATAATGAATAACACAAATTATTTCGCAGTCGTTCCCGCCGCAGGTGTTGGAAAACGAATGCAAGCCGATAAACCTAAGCAATATTTACCTTTAATGGGTAAAACGGTTATAGAACAAACGCTATCACGACTTTTGAAAGCAGATGTTTTTACTGCTATTGCGGTTGCGGTTTCAGAAGGTGATCCTTATTGGCAAACTTTGGAAATAGCAGAAAATCCAAAAGTCATTCGTGCAAAAGGCGGTAAAGAGCGGGCAGATTCAGTGTTATCGGCCTTAAGTGCTTTGGAAAATCAAGCGAATGATAATGATTGGGTTTTAGTCCACGATGCCGCGCGTCCTTGTGTAACTTCCAAAGAAATACATTTTCTAATTGAATCGTTAAAAAATGAACCCTATGGCGGAATCTTAGCCTTATCTTCACACGATACCTTAAAGCAAGTAAAAGGTGACACCATTCAATCAACGATAGATAGAAATACTATTTGGCGAGCCTTAACCCCGCAAATGTTTCGTTATGGGGTTTTGAAAAAAGCTTTAGAAACAACAGAAGGCAACCCTATAATAACAGATGAAGCAAGTGCCGTAGAATTAACAGGCGGATTGGTTAAAATAGTCGAAGGGGCAACGGAAAATATTAAAATCACCCGCCCTGAGGATTTAGCCTTAGCGCAATTTTATTTGGAGAATCAAAATGATTAGAGTCGGTCAAGGCTATGATGTACACCGTTTTAAAGAAGGTAGCGCGGTTATCTTAGGGGGGGTCACGATTCCTTATGAAAAGGGCTTAGAAGCCCATTCAGATGGCGATGTCGTTTTACATGCACTAGCCGATGCTTTATTGGGGGCTGCTGCATTAGGGGATATTGGACAACATTTTCCCGATACTGATCCCGAATTTAAAGGGGCGGATAGCCGCATTCTTTTACGCCATGTTTATAACATTGTAAAAGAAAAAGGTTATAAACTGGGCAATGCAGATATTACGATTATTGCGCAAGCTCCCAAAATGTTACCCCATATTAAGACGATGTGTAAAAATATTGCCGCTGATTTAGAAACTAGCATTGAGATGATTAATGTCAAAGCGACCACTACTGAAAAATTAGGCTTTGAAGGACGAAAAGAAGGCATTGCGGTTCAAGCGGTTGTGTTAATTGAATCTTAATACATGACTGAATTTATCACTATGCCGCAATGGGCGACTGCTTACGGCATACCATTTGCAACTGGGAATATTAAAACACAAGCTGATGATTTTATTGTTGAAGAACAATTACCCTTTACAGCCGATGGTTTTGGTGAACATGTTTTTGTGCAAATTCAAAAGCAAGGTGAAAATACCGATTATGTTGCGAGAGCTTTAGCCCGTATTGCTCATGTCAGACAGCGAGATATTGGCTTTGCAGGCTTAAAAGATCGTCACGGATTAACCACGCAATGGTTTAGTGTTTGGTTGCCTGGTAAAGCCGACCCTAATTGGTCTGAGATTGAGACGGATCATATTAAAGTATTGCAAAGTACACGTCACAGTCGAAAACTTAAACGCGGTGTTTTAATAGGTAATCAGTTTCATCTGTTAATTCGTAATTTTTCAGGGGATCAAGCATCATGTGAGCAACAACTCGAACAAATAAAAAATCAGGGCTTTCCAAATTATTTTGGTGAACAACGTTTTGGTTTACAAGGACAAAATATCAATACGGCTTTGGCTTTATTTTCTGGAACACGAAAAATTAAACGCCAGCAGCGAGGCATTTATTTATCCGCCGCCCGTGCTTATTTATTTAATCATATTTTGAGTCATCGCGTTAAAAATAACACGTGGAATCAAGTGCTTGAAGAAGATATACTCATGTTTTCTGATTCAAAAAGTTATTTTAAAGCAGAAATTATTGATGATGCGCTACAAGAACGCGTAAGTCTTGGTATTCTTCACCCTACCGCATGTTTATATGGGACAGGTGATATTTTAGCTTCTGAAATGGCGATTATCGAAAAATATCAGCAACTAATGGCAGGTCTCATCAAATTTAACCTAGAAAGTAATCGCCGTGCTTTACGGGTTATTCCTCAAAATTTACACTGGCAATTTTTAAATGCCGATCAATTACAACTTGATTTCTTTTTGCCAGCAGGCAGTTATGCAACTGCCTTGTTAAGAGAAATTATTAACCTCTAAAAATGTCATGGATATTATACAAGCGATTGCGTTAGCAATCTTACAAGGTTTGACTGAATTTTTACCGATTTCAAGTTCTGCGCACTTAATGCTACTACCCGTTTTAATGGGCTGGGAAGATCAAGGACTGACGTTTGATATTGCGGTACATATTGGTACATTAACTGCTGTGGTTATTTTTTATCGGCAAGATTTAATTCAAATGAGTAAAGCATGGCTAGGTTCTCTTACAGGTCACGGTTTAAATGATGAGGCACGCTTGGCTTGGTATGTTTTGTTGGGGACAATTCCTGTGGGGCTAGTGGGTATTTCATTGCCTGATACGGTTGAAATCGCGCTACGTTCTCCGCTTGTAGTCGCAATTGCGACGATTGTTTTTGCGCTGCTGCTACTGGTTGCTGAAAAAAAAGCCACAGAACAGCGGGCTACGATTACGCTTAAAGATGCGTTGTTAGTTGGTGTTTTTCAAGCCATTGCTTTAATTCCAGGAACGTCACGTTCAGGGATCACAATGACCGCAGGTTTATTGATGGGTTTAAAACGTGAACAAGCGGCGCGGTTCTCATTTTTATTATCTATTCCTGTTATTTCATTGGCAGGTATGCTTAAATCATACGAACTTTATCAGACACCTGACGTTATAAATTGGGGTTTTATGGCGATTGGGGTTGCTTTATCTGCGATGGTTGCTTATGGAACGATTGCATGGTTCTTAAAGGTTTTGAACAAAATAGGCATGTTACCCTTTGTCTATTATCGGTTTGGATTGGGTATCTTTTTATTTTGGTTATTTAGAGATTTAATTCCGTTCCCTATAATTTAAACCCGCTATGAGTGATAATGTTGTTAAATATATTTAAAGTTAAGCAGGTAAGCAATGAATAATGCCAAATTTAGGGCTATTCCCGAAAATAATAATTTTGAAATTCCATTTAAATTAGAAAAAAAACCCTTGCTTGAGTGGTTGAATACCTTATCATCAATGGAAAGTAAAGTAGCTTGCTTACAACTTTTACGTTTATTACAGACTTTAAATGAAGCGAATATAAGCTCTAAAAAACGAATTGTTTTTTTAACCATTATTGCCGACTATTTAAAAAGCTATGTTAATCACTTAGAAGGGGTTTGTTGGGATGTAGGTTTTCCTTTAACTATAGATGAAAGAGTTTATGCTGAAGCAATTACTTGGAATTATCTATTGTTAAGCCAAGGTTTTTTTATTGCAGCAGAAGATAGTATTAGTAAGCAAGAAGCCGCCTTTTCATTAGCGACTGCATTACAAGTAAAAAGGCAAGCGCAATTACATATTGCTGCCGTTTATTCTTTACCCAATGATGGTTTTTGGCGTGATGTCTATCAAATGTTTAGCGTTGCTGAAAAAAGAAATCTTTTAGACATTCGCATCAAACGCCTTAAAGATATAACCATCGCTTCTATTTTTAAAAAACTCTTTATATTTCAAGTTTGTGATACTAACCAATTTCGTGCGCGAGATATGCAAACTATTTTTTATTTTCTCGATAATGTGTGTGATAAAGTAGTTATAAAATCACAAATAGATCAAGAATTTGCTTATTTTGCAGTTGATTTGGGAACTGATAGCCCCCCTTTTAAAGTAAATAATGAGATTGATAATCTAGCGTCTATGAATAATCGCTATTTTTCACCAATTATCGTTGCGCACGAGATTTACGATCGTCTTAAAAAAGGGACAACATGGACAGGAACGATAAAATCAATTAACACAACCTTATTTTTACGGGTTATCAAAACCTTAGGTTTAGGGCAAAAAAGAAAATATACCCGTTTAAATGATGGCCATCAAGTGTTAGGCGTCATTGGCTTTGAGGATATTGTCAGTTTTTTACGTAAAAATAAAACAATTTCACCGAATCGTTTTTTAGAATCAGACATTCAACCTCAAAAAACAAAAGAAGTAACAGAGGAGTTAAAGCTCTATATTAAAAATAAAAATGCAATGAAAGAAGATGATGCGTTATCTAAAAAAACATTAGCCGATTCTATTTGGCAAACACCTGTCCCTATTAATGTTAATGATTGTAAAGAGGTTAAGGTTAAAAAAATACATATTTTTGATAGCTCCGCTAAAGGTTATTCTGTTTACTGGAATGATGCTAATACTAAAATAAAAGCAAAAATTGGGGATGTTTTTGGCATTATTTCTGAAGATGAAAAACGCTTAGAAATTGCACTTATTCGTAGAATTGCAATGAGTGAGGGGGACAACTTTAGATTTGGTGCTGAGGTTATTGGCTTTGAATCAGACGTGGTTTATATTTGTCATCCCGATGATAAAGACCGTTATATCTGGGCTATTTTTATTCCAGGAATTAAAATATTGGGTCAAGCAGATACGCTTATTTTTTCGATTGGAAGTTTTAAGGCAGGTGATGGAATTTACATTTATAAAGATAAACAAAAAATCCAAGGTCTAGTCGTTAAAGAATTACATTCAACCTCAGGTATTATTTTAGTAGAACTCGCTTATCCTTCAGAAGATGAAAACAGTGTCATTAATAAATAACGATAACCAATAAGTGCAAAAGCAATAGGAATAATTACTTCACATAACCAACTCGGAATTATTGCAAAAGCAATGTTCCCTTGCTGATAATCAGAATAAATAAAAAAGCTACTGTGATAACTAATAATAAAACAAATAATTGCACTGAATAAATTATTAAAACGTTTTAGCCAATATTGAACGGGTGGGCTTAACCTATGTATTAACGCATCAATGGCTAAATGTTTATCGTAACGGCTTGCTAACATAGCCCCTAATAATGCAAGCCATAGAACAGCAACACGAATATACGATTCTGCCCATAAAAGTCCTGAATCAAATAGATTCCGCATTACAATTTGAACAGTAGAAATTATCATCATTGATAATAAAATCCCGATAGTCATTATTACTTCTATTTGCAATAAAAATTTATGACGTTTATTTTTTAAATGACTGGATTGTTTAAATTTTAACACTTTTTTATTGTTTTAAATTACGATAAATTTACTAAACCATTTGATCTAAATTATAAAATATCGAGCTAAATCCTTAAAAAATTTGTCAAGAAAAATAAAGACTGTAGACTGTTTTTAATAAACGGTAAACAAGAGTTGATTTTAAGACAGTATCTGACCTTGATAACTTGTACTTGATAGCGCAAGTTATCA
>CAYROI010000002.1:56279-60635 GCA_964425835.1 uncultured Methylococcaceae bacterium | reverse complement strand
AAATCATTACCGACAGAAGTGTCAACTAGATCAGTTGCCTGATAGTGAATAGTTGCAGCATTGGCAGAAAAAGAAAGACAAATTGAGGCTAAATAGCAAAGTAATAATTTTTTTAAAAAGCTAGGGTTATTAAAGGATACTTCTTTGAAAACAATAAAAAAATACATGATATTTTCCTTTAGATTTAAGTATTTTATCAAGTTAATATATGTACTAGAGTACATTTTAATGGACTCTAGCATTATTAAAATAAGAAATCAAAGGAAAGTTGTTTTTTAACGATCAAAAAATAAGGCGATTAATTTAAGACCATACAAAAGCGGCTAGAGACGCGATGTTTCACGTCTCTACAACCCTATTTCCTAATCCATCCGATAATTAGGGGCTTCTTTGGTAATAGTCACATCATGGACATGGCTTTCTCGCATTCCAGCCCCTGTTACCCGTACAAACTGTGCTTTTTTGTGCAGTTCGGAAATGGTTTGATTGCCCGTGTAGCCCATACTTGAACGAATCCCGCCTAATAGCTGATGAATAATGGCATATAAGCTCCCTTTATAAGGAACACGTCCTTCGATGCCTTCAGGTACTAGTTTTTCAATGGTGTCGGCATCTTCTTGAAAATAACGATCACTTGAGCCTTGTTGTTGTGACATCGCTCCTAAAGACCCCATGCCTCGGTAAGATTTATAGGAGCGTCCTTGATAAAGCTCAACTTCACCTGGGGCTTCTTCTGTGCCTGCAAATAAACTCCCCAACATCACAGAAGAAGCCCCTGCGGCTAAGGCTTTTGCGACATCACCTGAATAACGAATACCCCCATCTGCAATTAAAGGAATATCTAATTCCTTTAAAGCATCGGCAACATTACTAACCGCGGTAATTTGAGGAACACCAACCCCTGCAACAATACGGGTGGTGCAAATAGACCCAGGCCCAATCCCGACTTTAACGCCATCAGCCCCTGCATTGACTAAAGCAATGGCCGCCTCTGCGGTCGCGATGTTGCCCCCAATGACCTCTATTTGCGGGTAATTTTTTTTAATCCAACGTACTCGGTCAATAACCCCTTGAGAGTGTCCGTGAGCGGTATCAACAATAATGACATCAACACCTGCGTCAATTAAAGCGGCAACCCGCGCTTCTGTTTCCTCACCTGTTCCAACAGCTGCCCCTACACGTAATCTTTCTTGTTTATCTTTGCAAGCACGTGGATAATCTTTTGCTTTTTGCATATCTTTAACAGTAATCATGCCGCGTAAATGAAAATCATCATTGACAACGAGTACTTTTTCAATTCGATGTTTATGTAATAAAGCAACCGCTTCTGAGTAATCGGCTGTTTCATGAAGGGTAACCAGATGTTCTTTTGGGGTCATTACTTTGGTAATTAATTCATCTAGGCGTGTTTCAAAGCGTAAATCACGACTGGTGACAATACCGACTAATTCAACACCATCAACCACAGGTACACCTGAAATATTTTTTTCACGGGTTAATTCCATTACATCACGAACAGTTGCCGAAGGTGATACCGTAATTGGATTTTTAATCACGCCACTTTCATATTTTTTAACCGTTCGTACTTCCTGTGCTTGTTGCTCTACGGTCATGTTTTTATGGATAATACCAATGCCCCCTTCCTGAGCAATCGCAATGGCAAGATTAGCTTCGGTAACCGTGTCCATCGCTGCTGAAACTAGCGGAATATTAAGCGTAATATTACGGGTAAGTTGGGTTTTTATTTCTACGTCACGAGGTAATACGACAGAGTGGGCGGGGAGTAATAAAACATCATCAAAGGTAAGCGCTTCTTGAATAATTTGCATGACGGCGTCTCTAAATAAAAAATAACCGAGTATGATAACAGTAAATTTACTATATTGACTTAATAAAATGAATAAATTTGGCTTCATCCGATTAACTTGTCTATCACCCCACGTGCATATTGCCAACCCTAGGGCAAATAAGGCAGTTATAGAAATGGCATTAGATAAACATCAAGAGAGTGATATTCTTTTATTTCCTGAATTATCGCTTACCGCTTATAGTTGTGGTGATTTATTTAATTACGATTTATTACTTGAACAAGCGCAAGCGTGTTTATTGGAATTAGCGCAGCATGTGGGGCAGCAATTAGTTTTTGTAGGATTACCGCTTAAAGTGGGTAATGGTTTATATAATTGCGGTGCGGCTTTAAACCAAGGACGTGTTGTCGGTATTTTTCCAAAGCAATTTTTGCCCAATTATGCCGAATTTTACGAAGCACGTTGGTTTAAAGCCGCAACAGGCAATGAGCCTAAAACAGTTAATCTTGGTGGCGAGGAAATTCCTTTTGGTATTGATTTATTATTTGAATATCAAGGTTTATTTCCTGTTATTGTTAGTGGTAGTCTTTGCGAAGATGACTGGATGCCTGTTTCGCCTTCTAGTTTTCAAGCCCTTGCAGGCGCAACGATACAATGTAATCTTTCTGCTAGTAATGAACTCATTGCAAAACAATCTTATCGTTTAAATACGGTGGTTCTAGGTCAATCAGGACGACATATTTCCGCCTGTGCTTATGCGAGTGCGGCAGCCAGTGAATCCACGACAGATTTAGTGTTTAGTGGGCAATTGATGATTGCCGAAAATGGAACATTATTAGCAGCCTCTGAATCTATTACGAGCAACATCAATCAAAAGGAACAAACCGACGCTATCAGTGCAGATGTTGATGTTAAAAGTTTGTTACACGAACGCCAACGGATGAATAGCTTTGCTGATTGTAGGCAACGTTATTTGCAATATCAGCCCCGTTACCTCTCTTTTTCACTTGCGACAACAGCGCAAAAATTATTACGTAAAATAACTGGCACACCGTTTGTCCCCAAACAAAAACAAGCACTAGAATCGCGTTGTGCTGAAATTTTTGCCATCCAAAGCGCAGGATTAAAAAAACGCATGCAACAGTTAGGCGATGCCGCGCATGTTTGGATTGGTATTTCAGGGGGATTAGATTCTACGTTAGCCGCCTTGGTAGCATTAAAAACATTTGACGCTTTAAATATTCCTCGCTCAAATCTTCATGGGTTGACGATGCCAGGATTTGGGACATCTAATTTAACGAAAACCAATGCCGATCAATTAATGCAGCTGACAAGGATGTCAATTCATGAGGAATCTATTTGCCAATTAGCGTTAGATACCTTTAAAACGCAAAATCATCAGGCGTTCGGAATTATAGACCCACATTGCAGTTTAACTGAATTTAAACAAGCACTATCGACATTAACTGAAGCCCAACGGCGTACAGGTGATTTAGTGTTTGAAAATGTACAAGCACGGCTACGAACATTTTTATTAATGTCACACGGTTTTGTTTTGGGAACAGGCGATTTAAGTGAAATGGCATTAGGCTGGTGTACTTATAATGCTGACCATATGAGCATGTATAACGTTAATTGTAGTATTCCTAAAACCTTAGTTGCTTGGCTGGTACGTTCTGTTGCCGAACAAGAATATCAAGGAAAATTGCGTGATGTGTTAATGTCGATTGCCGCAACCCCTATTTCCCCTGAATTATTACCGCTTGCGAAAGATGGCACAATAAGTCAATTTACAGAACAGAGTGTCGGTGCTTATGAATTACACGATTTTTTTATTTATCATTTTTTACGGAAAGGACATTCCCCTGAAAAGATTATTTATTTAGCGACCCAAGCAGAATTTACACAAAGTTATAGTTTGGAACAAATAAAACGTACACTTAAATTTTTTTATCAGCGTTTTTTTTCACAGCAATATAAACGCTCTTGCGTCCCTGATGGTCCTAAAGTCGGCTCGGTTTCTTTATCACCCCGAGGTGATTGGCGAATGCCTAGTGATGCAGAAGCTGATTTATGGCTAAGGAACGCCACGTAATTATCTATAATCCTCACTATATCCGATAAAATCAGCTAGTCACCTAAAAGCTGATAAAATACGCCGTTAATTTTATTCACTGAATTTTTATCACGATGACAACAAAACCCAGTAAAGACTTAGAAACTTTTGAAAATCCTAAATTAGGACGTGATTATACGATTAATATCGACATCCCCGAATTTACTTGTTTATGCCCAAAAACAGGTCAGCCTGATTTTGCAACGATTCGTATCGAATATGTTCCTCATGAATTGTGTATTGAACTCAAAGCCTTAAAATTATATATGTGGGCATTTCGAGATGAAGGTGCGTTTCATGAAGCGGTTACCAATGAAATTTTAGATGACTTAGTGACGGCGATTGATCCAAATTTTATCCGTGTTCAGGCTGAATTTAATGTTCGTGGCGGACTTTATACGACCATCACGGTTGAACATACGCGAGAGTAAG
>CAYROI010000002.1:53341-56179 GCA_964425835.1 uncultured Methylococcaceae bacterium | reverse complement strand
TAACAAGCGGTTATGAAAACTAATGTCCCAGGCAATAGTGCGACTATAATCGGATTTAAGTCATAAACTAATCCCATATGATTGGTTATTTTATCTAGAATATTAAACCCCATGCCAATTAGAACCCCAGCCATTAATCGTCCCCCCATACTTGAACCCCGTTTAATTCCAATTACAAATGGCGTTGCCACCATGAGCATTACAAAAATGACCAAAGGATTAATTAAACGCCCCCAAAAAGCGGCTTCAAATATTTTTGATTTTTGATTATTTTCTTTTAGAAAATCAATATATTGTGCTAAATCAAGCAATGATAAATTATCAGGTTTAACAACAATAATTTTTAGTAAATCAGGCGCGATGGAAGTTTTCCATAACCGTTCATCTTCATGAGTGGGATTAACTTGATTCTCAGTAATTTCTGAACGTGCTATCTCAGTTAAACGCCATTGTTCATTCCCAATAAATTCCCCTGATTGTGCATGAATAACCTCCGTTAGTTTTTTTTGTGCGTTTAATTGATAAATAGTCAAATTACTTAATTGTGATTTATCTTTCACCTTACGAATATTGACAAATTGATTCCCTTCCCGAAGCCAAATGCCATAACGGGTGTGCATAACGACTTTATTATGCTGAGAGCTAGCTTTTAATAAGCGTGCGGAACGCTCTGTTTGTGGGGCAATAAATTCGCCGACACTCATGGAAACAATGACTAAAATCAGCCCTGCAATCATCACCGCACGAATAATTCCCATTACAGAGAGTCCTGCAGAACGCATAGCAATAATTTCACTATTATTTGCCATTGTGCCTAAGACAAATAAACTCCCTAATAAAGCGGCAGAAGGAATGAGTTCATAAAAAACTCTAGGTGAGATTAAAAGCAAATATAAAAATATTTCTTTCAATCCATAATCACCCGTCCCCATGTCCTTAAGTTCGTCACTAAAGGTAAAAAGATTAAATAAAGTAAGTAATAATATGAGGGTTAAAAATGAGCCTTTCAGAACTTCTTTAACAATATGAAGGGTTAATAAATTCATAAACGACCACCTAACCTAAGTTTTTGTAAAATCCATTTTAAGCCGTAAAGCCTTATTAATAATATTGTCGTCAAACAAAGCATGAGTAAATAAACCCAAATTTTCCCTATCCATAAAGGGATGGTTTCCGTTTTTAGCCAACTATAATTAACCCGACTAATATTGCCGTAAACAAAATAAATTAAAAAAGCAAATAATAAACTGCCATAAACGCCCCCTCGTGGGGATAATTTCGCCAGTGGAACGGCAAGTAAACTTAAAAATATAACCCCCAGTGGCACAGATAAACGCCTTTGCAATTCTACTTGATCTTCGATTTTTTGCGATTCTTTTAATTTATCTGTACTAATCGCATCACGATGATAAAACACTGTCGATGATTTTTTATCAATTCTAACTGCATATTCATCAAATTTTTCCAAAATAAAATCAGCTTGACCGGGAATACCTTGACTACGTTCTCCCTGACTTAAAATAATATATTTACCCCCAGGCAAATTTCTTAAAAAACCATGTCTGGCACTAATTGTTCCAGATTTTCCATGTTGGCGATTTTGAATAAAAATATTGTGCATCTGTTGATTATCATCAATTTCTTCGGTATAAAAAACTAAATCACCATGACTATATTCACTAAACCGCCCTGCTGATATTCCCCTAATATCTGCAGTTTCTTTATCTTTATTGGTTAAAACCAGCATTTTTTCTTCAGCCCACGGGGCGGCATAGAGTGAAAACTGATAAGCAATAATACTTAAAGGAAAGACTAATAAAAATACGGCACGATAAATACGAACAACGCCGCCCCCTGCAGTTGAAATGGCAGCCATTTCTTGATCTCGGTACATTCGCCCTAAAACCATGAGTACTGCCATAAAAATAGAGGCAGGAAGAAAACCTGCAATGGCAACAATTACTTTTAAGCCTAGGATATCAATGGCAGTTTCACCCGAAATAGTCCCCTCTATAGCTAAGGATAATACTTTGATAAACTTACGACTCACAATGATGATAACAATAACAGATAACACCGAGGTTACTGTTTTAAATAAATCCCAAGCAATCATTCTATCTAGGATGCCAATAAAGCGATCACTGATAATACTGGGAACGCTTTTTAATGCACGCTTCATGCAAGTCTCCTTAAATACTCATGTATAATTTAGCGTTTAAAAAAGTTAATGCGGTTTTAAACTTAAGATTAACCCCTAAAGGTTTTATTTCTAATCTATACTTAAAATTTAAATGGTTACACATCTTAACAATTTTTAACCACCTGTTTACCTTTCAAAATAATAAAATTACATTAGAAAATTATGGACTATTCTATAGAAAGCCTGTCTTTAGACCAACTAGAAACTGATTGTATTATTGTCGGTATTTATAAAAATCAGCAATTAAGCCCATCTGCAGAAGTCGTTGATGATAAAGCACACCAGCTTATTCATAATCTTTTTGAACGCGGAGATATTAAGGGAAAAAATAGTGAAACTCTACTGATTAGCGTTGTGCCTGATAGTTCTATTCAACGGGTATTATTAGTCGGTTTAGGGGACAAAGAAAAATTTAACTTAAAATTATATCGAAAAGCCCTAGTAGCGGCAGTAAAAGTAATAAAACTTACGCAAATAAAATCGGTTACCTGTACTTTAGCTGAAATTGAATTAGAAGGCTGTGATTATCAATGGCGTTGCCGACAGATTATTGAAATATTTGATGATGCGTTATATCAATTTACTGAAACAATGTCGGTCAAACTCACCGCTACTGTTTTATCAAAACTGCAAATTGC
>CAYROI010000002.1:34079-53241 GCA_964425835.1 uncultured Methylococcaceae bacterium | reverse complement strand
CTGAAACAATGTCGGTCAAACTCACCGCTACTGTTTTATCAAAACTGCAAATTGCAGCTACTAAACAAAATAAATCCCAAGCAATCGCAGGATTAGCCCAAGGACAAGCGATTGCTAATGCGGTTTCGTTAACAAAACATTTAGCCGATTTACCAGGAAATATTTGTACGCCAACGTATTTAGCTGAACAAGCCACTAAAATGGCGGATAAATTCTCTAGTATTAATATTGAGGTTTTAGAGGAGTCAGATTTAGAATTATTAAAAATGAATTCTTTTTTAGCTGTGTCCCGAGGGAGTCATCAACCTGCTAAATTAATTTGCCTAAATTATCAAGGCGGTAATTCACATAGCAAACCGATTATTTTCATTGGTAAAGGATTAACTTTTGATGCGGGGGGGATTTCATTAAAATCTAGTGGTGGGATGGATGAAATGAAATATGATATGTGTGGCGGCGCAAGTGTTATTGGGGTAATACAAGCGGCTGCACAAATGAAATTACCGCTTAATATTATGGGATTAATTCCTGCCTCAGAAAATATGCCTGATGCCAATGCAAATAAACCTGGCGACGTATTAACCAGTATGTCAGGTAAAACTATTGAGGTTTTAAATACCGATGCAGAAGGTCGATTAATTTTATGTGATACTTTAACTTATGCAGAACGATTTAACCCTGAAATAGTCATTGATTTAGCAACGCTAACAGGGGCTTGTTTAGTGGCTTTAGGACGTATTCCAAGTGGTTTGTTAGGCAATGATGATGATTTATGTAATGAAATAATTGCCGCAGGGAAAACTTCTTGTGATAGCGTGTGGCGATTACCCCTATGGGAAGAATACCAAGATCAATTGAAATCAAGCTTTGCAGATATGGCAAATATTGGCGGGCGTGATGCAGGCACAATTACTGCCGCCTGTTTCTTATCTCGGTTTGCAGAAGACTTTCGTTGGGCGCATTTAGATATTGCAGGAACAGCTTGGCGTACGGGAATCAATAAAGGCGCGACAGGACGACCTGTTCCCCTATTATGCCAATATTTAATTAATCGTGTTAATGCCTGAAATTAGTTTTTATGTCCTTTCTTCCGATGAAGAACGCTTGCGAAGTATTTTCTGTTGTAAATTGATTGAAAAAGCTTATCGACAAGGCGTATTTTGTTATTTACTGACAGATTCTGATAGCCAAACGCGAATGTTGGATAATTTATTGTGGACTTTTCGCCCTAATAGTTTTATTCCGCATGAAATTTATTCTGGTGAATTACCTGCAATAGATAATCTTGTTTTGATCGGCTCATTACCACCACCCGATTATTGGAAAAAAGTGGTTGTTAATTTTTCCTTACAAACATTAAAAGATTTAGCCGCAGTAGAACGTCTATTAGAAATTATTGATCATCATCCACAACGAAAACAAGCAGGAAGAAATCGCTATCGCGCGTATCAACAACAAGGATTAGAAATAAAAACCTTACGAATTTGAATCATGTTGGCGTAGGGTTTGGCTTATGCTGCCTACCTTACGCTATAAAATTGCCGCTACAATAAATATTAAGATTATGGAAAAAACATACGCCCCCCATTCAATTGAACAACGTTGGTATAACCTCTGGGAAGAAAAAGGTTATTTTACCGCTAAGGAAACGGGAGAATCTTATTGTATTATGATTCCTCCCCCTAATGTGACAGGCAGTCTACACATGGGACACGCGTTTCAAGATATGATTATGGATGCGTTAACGCGTTATCATCGGATGCAAGGAAAAAGTACCTTATGGCAAGTTGGTACAGATCATGCTGGGATTGCAACACAAATGGTCGTTGAGCGCATTATCAATAGTAAAGGGGTTACCCGTCATGATTTAGGGCGTGAAAAATTTATTAAAAAAGTCTGGGAATGGAAAGAACATTCAGGCGGCACGATTACCAAACAATTACGCCGTATGGGATCATCCCTAGACTGGTCTCGCGAACGGTTTACAATGGATGAAGGCATGTCTGATGCGGTTCAAGAGGTCTTCATTCGTTTACATGAAGAGGGGTTAATTTATCGAGGTAAACGTTTGGTCAATTGGGATTGTGTATTGCACACCGCTGTTTCTGACTTAGAAGTTTTATCAACAGAAGAACAAGGCTCAATGTGGCATATGCGTTATCCTTTATCAAATGGCAAAGGGCATTTGATTGTTGCCACTACCCGTCCTGAAACTATGTTGGGAGATGCCGCTGTTGCTATTCATCCGAGTGATGAACGTTACAAACATTTAGTCGGTGAATTTGTTGAAATCCCTATTGCAGGTCGTCGTATCCCTATTATTGCTGATGAATATGTTGATCCTGAATTTGGGACAGGATGTGTAAAAATTACCCCTGCCCATGATTTTAACGATTATGAGGTCTGGTTACGTCACCGCGATACCAAAGCAATTTCTGAACTCCCTCATGGGGGGTTGATTAATATTTTTACTATGAATGCAACGATTCGTAATAATGAAAAAGATGAGCATGAGTTAATTCCTTTGCTTTATCATGACATGGATCGGTTTGAAGCGCGTAAACAAATTGTGGGGGATTTACAAGCCTTGAATTTATTAGAAAGAATTGATGACCACAAACTCATGGTACCCCGCGGGGATCGTTCGGGGACTATTATTGAACCTTTCTTAACTGACCAATGGTATGTTAGAGTTGAACCGCTTGCTAAGCCTGCTATTAAAGCGGTTGAAAATGGCGATATAAAATTTGTGCCTGATAATTGGAAAAATACTTATTTTGAATGGATGCGTAACATTCAAGACTGGTGTATTTCGCGACAAATTTGGTGGGGACACCGCATCCCTGCGTGGTATGACGAAAATGGCAGTGTTTATGTCGGAAAATCTGAGGCAGAGATTCGCAAAAAACATGGATTTTCTGATGATTATCCGCTTAAACAAGATGAAGATGTCCTTGATACGTGGTTTTCATCCGCGCTCTGGCCATTTTCAACCTTAGGTTGGCCTGAAAAAACCCCAGAACTAGCAAAACATTATCCAACCAGTGTTTTAGTCACAGGTTTTGACATTATTTTCTTCTGGGTTGCACGGATGATTATGATGGGCTTAAAATTTCAAGGAGAAGTTCCTTTTAAAGAAGTTTATATTCATGGGCTAGTACGAGATGCTGAAGGACAAAAAATGTCTAAAAGTAAAGGAAACGTATTAGATCCACTCGATTTAATTGATGGTATTGAATTAGACGCGTTAATTAAAAAACGTATCTCGGGGATGATGCAGCCTCATTTGGCTAAAAAAATTGAACAAGCCACCCGTAAACATTTTCCCGAAGGTATTCCAGCTTTTGGCACGGATGCGCTTCGATTTACTTTTGCTTCAATGGCATCAACAGGACGGGATATACGTTTTGATTTAGCGCGAACCGAAGGTTATCGTAATTTTTGCAACAAATTATGGAATGCTGCTCGTTATGTATTGATGAATACTGAAGGTCATGATGACGGCTTATCAGGGAGCTGTGAGTACACCCATATTGATGATTGGATTATTTCACGTTTAAATGAAGTTACCGCAACAACATCTAAAGCAATCGAAAATTATCGTTTTGATTTAGCTGCACAAACCCTTTATGACTTTATTTGGAATGAATATTGCGACTGGTATTTAGAGTTAAGTAAAATTGCATTGCAAACAAATAATTTAGAATTACAACGAGGAACGCGTAAAACGTTATTAACCGTCTTGGAAAGTATTTTGTGTCTCGCACATCCCTTGATCCCTTTTATTACCGAAGAAATTTGGCAACGGGTCGCGCCTTTATTAGGCATTAAAGCAGACACCATTATGTTACAGCCTTACCCTAAGGTTAATGAAAGTAAAATCAATCAAGAAGCGATCATAGAAGTCAATTGGATTATGGAATTTATTTTAGGTGTCCGTAGGATTCGGGGTGAAATGAATATTGCGCCGGGGAAACCGTTACCTGTCTTAATAGATAATGCGTCAGCAACCGATCAAATCTATTTAACCCATAATCACACTTATTTACAAAAATTGGGGCGTTTGAAATCTATTACTTGGGTCGATCCCCAAGCAGGGCAACCAGAATCTGCAATTACCTTAGTTGGGGAAATGAAAGTGTTAATCCCACTTGCAGGTTTAATTGATAAAGAGGCAGAATTAATCCGTCTAAATAAAGAAATACAAAAAATTCATAAAGATCTGCCGAGAATTATAGGGAAACTTAAAAATCCTAACTTTAGGGACAAAGCCCCTGCTAATGTGATTGATAAGGAAAAGAAAAAATTACTAAGTTTAGAAGGCTCATTAAAAAACCTTGAACAGCAACTCAAAAAGATTAAAGAACTTTGAGATTAAATAGCCCTTAAAACTCAAAATAAAAAATTAGAAAAGAATCAATTAATTTTAAAAAAATATGGCAACAGCAAAAAATAAACCACCTTTACTTGGCTTAGCAAAATGTCTGGTTAATAATCAGCTTTTAAGTGATGCGGATATAAGGAAAGCGATTGAAGATTCCCATCGAGAACATATTCCTTTGCTTTCCTTTTTGGTTGAAAAAAAATTAGTTGATTCACAAGCCGTGGCTTCAATCTTATCCCTTGAGTTCAATGTCCCTCTCTTAGACTTAGATGCTATAGATTTAACCGAAATTCCCTTGGATTTAGTCGGTCAAAAATTGATTGAGCAACATCATGTCTTACCCATTTTTAAACGAGGGAATAAAGTTTTTATTGCCACCGCTGATCCCTCTAATCCAACCGCCCTTGGGGAAATAAAATTTAATACTCGCCTTAATACCGAAGCAATCTTAGTTGAAGAAAACAAATTAACGAAAGCTATTGATACCGTATTAGAAGCAGCTGATACTTCGATGGATGACCTTGATGATGATTTAGGAAATCTTGAATTTTCAGACCCTGATGAAGAAAATGATGATGTGGTTACATCAGGTTCAGATGATGCGCCTATTGTTAAATTCGTCAATAAAGTTTTGTTAGATGGGATTAAAAAAGGGGTGTCTGATTTACATTTTGAAGCCTATGAAAAGTTTTTCAGGATTCGTTTTCGAGGCGATGGGATACTTTATGAATATGCAAGACCTCCTGCTACTATTGCTACCCGACTTGTCTCTCGAATTAAAGTCATGTCTAAAATGGATATTGCCGAACGCCGTGTTCCTCAAGATGGACGAATTAAATTAAAGTTATCCAAAACGAAGTCGATTGATTTTCGGGTGAATACTTGCCCCACTTTATTTGGCGAAAAAGTCGTTATGCGGATTTTGGATTCAAGTAATGCCGAAATGGGCATTGAAAAATTAGGCTTTGAGCCTGATCAACAGAAAATATTTACCCACGCAATTAATAGACCTTATGGCATGGTCTTGGTAACAGGTCCTACTGGAAGTGGTAAAACGGTTTCCCTTTATACAGGGTTAAATATGATTAATCGAATAGGAACAAATATCTCCACAGCGGAAGACCCGGTTGAAATCACCGTTGATGGGATTAACCAAGTGAATGTAAATCCTAAAGCGGGATTAACATTTGCAGTCGCCTTGAAAGCTTTTTTACGTCAAGATCCTGATATCATTATGGTAGGGGAAATTCGTGACTTAGAAACTGCAAGTATTGCGGTAAAAGCGGCACAAACAGGCCATTTAGTTTTATCAACCTTACATACCAATGATGCTCCACAAACGATTAACCGTTTAATGCAAATGGGCATTGAACCTTTCAATATTGTTTCTGCGGTTAATCTGGTGATGGCACAACGATTAGCACGACGCTTATGCACCCATTGTAAAGCACCAGGCGATTACCCTAGGGAATTATTAATAAAATATGGCTTTGCAGAAGAGGAAGTAGATGATATAACCGTTTATAAAGCTGTTGGCTGTGATATGTGTAATAATGGCTATAAAGGGCGCGTCGGTATGTATCAGGTAATGCCCATTACTGCAAACCTTAAGAAATTAATTCTTGCAGGTGGTAATGCGATGGAACTTGCTACCCTTTCGAAAGAAGAAGGGGTTAACGATTTAAGAATGTCAGGATTATTAAAAGTTAAACAGGGAATTACCACTATAGAAGAGGTTGACCGAGTTACTGAGGAGTAAGGTTATGGCAGATACAGACAAGCTGATTGATTTTGTTTATAAAGGCAAAGATAAAAAAGGGACAGCGACTAAAGGTGAAGTAAGTGCTTTAAGTGAAGCGGCTGCAAAAATGTCTCTCCGAAAAATGGGAGTTCGGGTCTTAAGTATTAAGAAAAAACCTAAAGACTTATTCCCCGCTAAAAAAACCCCTATTACCACGACCGATGTTTGTTTTTTTGCGCGTCAAATGGCAACCATGCTAAATGCAGGTGTTCCTTTGGTTCAATCCTTTGATATTATCGGCAAAGGACATGAAAATCCCAGTATGGCAGAACTTATTTTAGGCATAAAAGATAATGTTGAGGCAGGCGATACTTTTGGCGAGGCTTTGAAAAAAGAGCCGCTTTATTTTGATGATTTATTTTGTAACTTAGTGGAGGCAGGTGAACAAGCAGGCGTACTAGAATCCTTACTTGATAAAATTGCCACGTATAAAGAAAAATCAGAATCTATGCGTGCGAAGGTTAAAAAAGCATTAACCTACCCCATTGCGGTTTTAGTGGTCGCTTTTATTGTCTCAGCAATTTTATTAATCTTTGTTGTCCCTGTTTTTGACGAAGTCTTTCAAAGTTTTGGTGCAGAATTACCCGCATTCACGCAAATGGTTGTCAGAATGTCAGAATGGATGCAGGTCAATTGGTGGAAAGTCATCGGCGGCGTATATGGACTATTAAAAACTTACGGCTTCTTTTTTAAACGTTCAAAAGAATTCCGTGATTTCATTGATAGAACCATGCTAAAGCTGCCTATCATTGGCGTTATTATTGAAAAATCAGCCATTGCGCGTTTCTCAAGAACCTTAGCCACCATGTCAGCTGCGGGTGTGCCTTTAATTGAAGCCCTTGAGTCGGTTGCAGGCGCTTGTGGTAATATTGTCTTTTATGATGCCGTTAAAGGAATGCAAGAGGCGGTTTCAACAGGACAATCATTACAGTTTTCAATGGTACAGGCTAATATTTTCCCTCACATGGCGATCCAAATGGTGGCTATTGGGGAAGAATCTGGATCAATTGATAGTATGCTAGATAAGGTTGCTGATTACTTTGAAGAACAAGTGGATAACTTAGTTGATAATTTAAGTGCGTTAATGGAACCCTTTATTATGGTTATTTTGGGTACTTTAGTCGGGGGCTTAATTGTTGCGATGTATCTACCTATCTTTAGCATGGGTGCTGCGGTAGGTTAAATTGTTTAATTACTTTCATAAAAAATTCATTTAATAATGATTAAACCCAGATAAAACTATGCAATTTTCAGATTTTTTTTTAGAGTTCCCCCTTATTTTAATTTTTGTCATTACACTATTAGGTCTATTAGTTGGTAGCTTTCTTAATGTCGTTATTTACCGACTTCCTATCGTTATGGATCGAGAATGGCGACAAGAATGTAAGGAATATTTAGAGCTAGAATATGATGAAGGCGGAGATGACGAAACCTTTAATTTAGTGTTCCCTTTGTCTCATTGTCCTCATTGTAAATCGGGAATAAAACCCTATCAAAATATTCCTGTTCTTAGCTATATTTTATTAAAAGGGCGATGCGCTCAATGTGACCATCCTATTTCCTTACGTTACCCATTAATCGAAGCATTAACAGGTGTTTGTTCTGCCATTGTTACCTGTCACTTCGGTTATGGACTTGAATTAGTGTTTGCCTTATTATTAACTTGGAGCTTAATTGCCCTGAGTTTTATTGACATAGACACGCAATTATTGCCTGACTCCATTACCTTACCTATGTTATGGTTAGGATTGCTTTTAAATACTTTTTCCCTGTTTACGGATACGCAAACAAGCGTTATCGGAGCGATTGCCGGTTATTTGAGCCTTTGGAGTATTTATCAATTGTTTAAATTAGTCACAGGTAAGGAAGGAATGGGCTATGGCGATTTTAAATTGCTAGGTTTATTTGGGGCGTGGTTAGGCTGGCAATATTTACCTATTATCGTCTTACTATCATCATTAGTAGGTGCGATTTCAGGTCTTATTATGGTTATATTCATACGACATAATCATAATAATCCGATTCCTTTTGGGCCTTATTTAGCCGCAGCAGGTTGGCTTGCCCTTATTTGGGGCGAGGATATTAATAAAATATATTTAACGGCGATAGGTTTGTAGTAAAATGTTAAAAATTGGTCTTACAGGCGGTATTGGCTGTGGTAAATCCACCGTTAGTGCTTTATTTGAAGGTTTTAATATCCCTGTTATTGATGCAGATATTATTGCGCGAGAACTGGTTGCTGTCGGACAGCCTGCTTTAAAAATTTTAACGCAAACCTTTGGGCTAGAGATTATTAATCCAGATCATTCCCTAAATAGAGCAATACTTAAACAAATTATCTTTTCAGACCCACAAAAAAAAAACAATTAGAGGCAATTTTGCACCCTCTGGTTTATTCACAAATAGAAAAACGGTTACAATTACTTAACAGTCCTTATTGTATTATTAGTGTTCCCTTATTAATAGAAACGGCTAAAATTTCTCTGGTTGATAGAGTCTTAGTGATTGATTGCACAGAAGAAATACAAATAGCACGTGTAAAACAGCGTGATAAATTAGATAATATTCAAATGAGTGCAATTATAGCAAGCCAAGCCTCAAGAGCTAAAAGACAAGCATCAGCAGATGATATAATTGAAAACTCAAAAACAATTTTACAACTTGAAGAACAGGTTGAAAAATTACACACTTTATACCTTTTATTAAGTTCAACTTAGGACAGAACACCCTGTGGATACTCAAACTAGCTACGAATTTCCTCTAAATGAGCGGATTCGTGTTTTTATGCGCTTAGAACAACTTTTCATCGAACTCAAACACTTTTTAACGGGTAGTACCATTTTAGATAAACGTGCCGTGATGGGTACTTTGCTTAGCATATCAACGATTTTTAGTCGTAATAACATAAAATCAGAATTACTTAAAGAAAGTGAACGCCTTAGCAATGTTTTAAATAAAAGGATGGATAATTCTGATGCTGAGATTACTCAATTAAACGAAATGTTGACTAAACTAGCTGAGTCAAAAAAAATCCTTCATGCCTATAATGAAAAAATAGGGGCATCTCTTACAAAAAATTATTTATTTCAAAGTTTTTCCCAACGTAATACTATTCCTGGGGGGACTTGCTCATTTGATTTACCCGCTTATCATTATTGGCTGGCACAAACAGAAGAAAAACAAAGACAAGAACTAGAAAAATGGACGAAGCCTTTTCTTGATATGTATCATGCAATTGAATTAATTCTCAACTTAATTAGAGAAAGTGGGATTTCTGAAGAGAAAGTAGCTTCTAAGGGTTTTTTCCAATTAACTCTAAATAGTAATGAAATTTGTCAATTATTACGGGTACAAGTGCCACAAAAAAGTCGTTGCTTTGCAGAAATTAGTGGGGGGCGTCATCGTTTTACCGTTCGGTTTATGCGCTTTCCATCAGAAGAGGGTGAGCGACCTACACAATGTTCATCCGACATGTCTTTTTCTTTAAACTGTTGTTATTTGTAAATTAGTTTTATTTTCCGTTTATTTTTCTAGGTTATCTGAAAAAAATTTCTTGGCACATAGGGAATAATGATTTTTGAACAAATAAAACCTAAAATAATTCAATTTGCCAAACAAGATAAAGAAATAGACCTTCTCTGGCTATATGGTTCTTATGCAAAAGGCACAGCACATAAAAATAGCGATATTGATCTTGCTGTGGTTTTTAAAACTTGGGAAAAAGACATTATTAAACGGCGTTTAAACTCTGAATTACTCGCCTTAAAATGGCAAAATAAATTAAAATTGGCCGAAAATGAATTAAGTATTTTAGATATGAGTATTGCAGCGATTCCCATTGCAATGTCAGTTCTTAAAAGTGGCGAATTATTATTAAGTAAAAATAGATCACGCCAATTTCAAGAGGTACAACGCATTATGTCAAAATGGGAACTGGATTATTTATACCATTATCAACATAAGGAAGGTATTTATGGATAATACCTACCTGTTTTCAATGCGAGAGCATCTTTGCGAATTAAAAAGTGATTTAAAAGGCTTAACTCAAATTATTCAGCAGCGTGATTTAAGTCGCTACGAATATCGTGCCTCAGAACGATCATTACAAGTTCTTATAGAAGCCTGTATAGGCATTGCCAAGCATTGGAGCTATGCCTTAAATAAAACCGCCCCTGCGGATGCTTATTGCGCTTTTGAAACCTTGTCTCAATTAGGTGTGAAAGATATTAAGAAAGTTAAATGGCGTCAAATTATTGGAATGCGAAATGCTTTGGTGCATGATTATCTTAATATTGAAACAGAAATAATTAGTAAGGTGATAAAGCAAGTCGCTTATGAAGAACTTTTTATTTTTGCAGAAAAAGGGTTAATGGCTTTAGACGAAATAGATAGACACCATGAAAAATAAACTGAGAATTATTGCAGGTAATTGGCGTAGTCGGCAAATTACCTTTGATAATGTTGAGGGGTTACGCCCAACACCTGCAAGAGTTCGAGAAACTTTATTTAATTGGCTTCAAGAGGATATGATTGGCAGTCGTTGTTTAGATCTCTATGCAGGTAGTGGTGCATTAGGTTTTGAAGCCGCTTCTCGTGGTGCAAAAAAAGTCGTGCAAGTTGAGAAAAATCCTCAGGTTTGTCGACAATTAAACGCTAATGCAGTTAATTTAAACGCAATGCAGATTAAATTGATTCAAAGCGATGTTTTTTGTTTTTTGAATTCTGATCCGCAACGATTTGATCTTATTTTTATTGACCCGCCGTTTCATCAGAAATTAGCCATTCAAAGTGGTCAATGGTTAGAAGATAAAGGCTGGTTAGCACCCAAGGCTAAAATTTATCTAGAAGTAGAGCATCGACTTTTGCTTCATGGGATGCCTAAAAACTGGCAATTATTAAAAGAAAAGTCAGCAGGTGAGGTGGATTATTATTTATTTCAATCGGCTTAGTTCTTAGTGTACAGCTTAAATTTTATTGAGGAAAAAAATGATTAAAGTAGGGATTGTGGGGGGTACAGGTTATACAGGTGTCGAGTTGTTACGAATTTTAGCTTTACACCCAGAAGTTGAGGTAACCGTTGTTAGCTCACGGGCAGATGCGGGAAAAAATGTCGATGATATTTATCCCAGTTTAAGAGGGCTATACCCACTTACTTTTACCCCACCTACGATAGAATCTTTACTTGGCTGTGATTTAGTGTTTTTTGCAACACCTAACGGCATTGCAATGACCATGACCGCCGCCTTATTGGATAAAGGCATTAAGGTTATTGATTTATCGGCTGATTTTCGCTTACAAGATATTACTCTTTGGGAACAATGGTATGGAATGACGCATGCTTGCCCTGATTTAGTCTCGACGGCTGTTTATGGTTTAGTTGAAGTGAATCGTGAGGCAATTAAAAATGCGTCCTTAATTGCTTGTGCGGGTTGTTATCCTACCGCTGTGCAATTGGGATTATTTCCTTTAATTGAAGCAGGGTTAATGGACTCATCCCCTATTATTGCAGATGTAAAATCTGGGGTTAGCGGGGCAGGACGTAAAGCCGCTTTGCCGACATTAATGAGTGAAACAGGCGAAAGCTTTAAAGCTTATGCCGTTGATGGGCATCGACATTTACCTGAAATTAAACAAGGTTTAGCTTTTGTTAATCAGGGTAAAGAGATTTCTTTAACTTTCGTGCCGCATTTAGTTCCGATGATACGGGGGATTCATGCAACATTATATGTACAAACCCATGCAAAATTAGTTGATATTCAGGCATCGTATGAACAACGTTACACTCATGATGCCTTTGTTAATATCTTAGGGTTACAAACCACACCAGATACCCGTAATGTACGAGGAAGTAATCATTGTCAAATCGGGTTATTTAAACCGCAAGGGGAAAATACCTTGGTGATTTTATCGGTTATTGATAATTTAGTAAAAGGTGCGGCAGGACAAGCAGTACAGGCGATGAATGTGAGTTATGGTTTTGAAGAGACATTAGGTTTGGGAACGGTTGCGTTATATCCTTAAATTATTAATCTATTAGCGAATAGCTCGTAGGTAGCTTGCTTTGATTCCAAACACATTAAAAAGACTGAGTTATAGCAAGTATTGCCATAATCGTCAGAAGTAAGAATTTTACAACTGGCGGGTGGTTTTCCTGCCTACTGGTTACATTTTATGACTACGTCCTGATAACAACCCCTGTTGAAAAGAATTATTTTTTGTCCATAAATCACCTGCAAGCAAAGCCACAATTTCTTCTTTTATAAGCGGGGCGCGTTCGGCTTCAAAAAATAAATTTTCCACTAAATTAGAACAATAAAAACGTTCGATCATTAAATACATGCTTTGAAAACCGATTTGATAAAGCGCATCGGTTTTATCATGCAAATTTATATCAGCTTCGCGTTTTTCTTTTAACCCTAAGTGTAATTGATCGGCAATCATTTCAGCAGTTTTCACTGCAAAGAAAAACCCTGAAGAAAATACGGGATCAAGAAAACCTGCCGCATCCCCACAACAGGCATAACGTTGCCCATAGCGTTGTTTATTAAAATAACTAAAGTCGGCCTCTAATTTAAGATCACTTAATGATTTTGAGTTGTGGAGTAAATCGTTTAAACGGGGTGAAGTTTTGAGATAGTGATTAAATAAATCAAGTCCTTTTAACTTTTCTAGTGGTTGTTTTTGTACGACTAACCCCACACTTAAGCGTTGCTTTGTTAGGGGAATACACCAAAACCAGCCTAATTCAGTTAATAAAATTTCAATATTTCCACTGGCAAATAATGCCGCTGTTGTTGGGTTATCATCGAGTTGATAGTGCTGGTAAAGGGCAAATTTTCCTAGCGATTTGAGTTGGGTAATCGACTTTTTTTTGTTGCCCATGATGGCATTGCGTCCACTGGCATCAATAAAATACCGTGCATGGTAACACGCTTTATTTGTATTAATAGTTACCTTATCTTTATCACAATTAACTTTGATAACTTTTTCTTGCTGATGTGTGATAACGCCTTGTTTAATTGCGTTGTCAAATAAGCGTTTATCAAAATCAGAACGATCGACTTGAAACGTTTTATATTTTCCTTGGAAAGGAAAAAAACTCCGCTTCCCTTGTTTTTCATCAATAAACGCAGCACCGCCTTTGGGTAAATTATTTTCAGTCCAGTCTATTTTTAAGCGTTTCATAATCCGTGCTGTCATCGGTAACATGGATTCACCAATGTGAAAGCGAGGATGACGCGCTTTATCCAGCATTAATACTTGATAACCATATTGTGCTAATAGGGTTGCTGCAGTAGTTCCCGCAGGTCCTGAGCCTGCAATAATAACATCATAAAGACTATTCTCTATCATAGCTTAGAAAGTTAAATACGTTTGCCAAATGGCAGAGTTAATATTAAGCGGAATTTTTCCACCTTGCTGTTGTTTGATTGCCTGCAGTAGGGGAATCGCGGCTGTTGCAGGGGCTTGTTTTACTAACGCATTCCAAGTTGGGTTTAAAGTATAATTTAAGTTAGTTATTTTAGGCACACTAATCGCAGGATATGCCCCATCGTTAATCGTTGTTAAAACAAAGGCACAAGCAAACGCATGATCTCCAATAGGCGCAGCGAGGTATTGAGGCCAAAGTTCGTCATAACAAACTAATAATAATTCAGAAGGAACATGTTGTAATTGTGACCACGCTTCTAATAAACCCATTGCAAACCCATCATCATTAGCGGCAATTGCCGTGCTAGGTTGCTGACAATGATTTAAAATTCCCCAATAGCCTGCAGTGGTATTGTGAACTGAATTGTGAAATTGCGTCGGTGATAATAACGCTGTTTTATCAGGTAATAATCGACATAGGGCATCGGTCACTTGAATTTCCCCGCCCAAAGAAACAAAAATAGATGTTAATTGGCTGCGATCAGTTTGTGCTTGTTGGCAAGCTATGGTTGCTGCGGTGATTGCCATTCGGGTGCTTAGTGCTGTACGCCGACGGATTGTTGTAGGAATTAATGATTTATCTATGGTATAACCATCTAACTCAAAAGGTTGTAGCAGCTCAAGATCAGGTGTACAGATCGCACTGGCTTTAATATAAATATCAGTCATGATTTTTTTGCCACAATAACACTGGCATTATTCCCCCCAAAGCCAAATGAATTACTCATGGCTATTTTTAATCCCTGCTTTAACTTGGGGTGTGTATTTACACGACATAAAAACTCGGGATCTAATGTGTCTAGTCCACAGCTTCCAGGGAGAAATTGTCCTTCTAAGGCTAATAAGGCAATAATGGTTTCTAATGCGCCTGCTGCGCCTAAGGTATGCCCCGTAATACCTTTTGTGGCACTGGATAATAATTGTTTGCCAAAAACAGAATAAACCGCTTTTGCTTCAACCGCATCATTAATTTTAGTCGCAGTCGCATGGAGATTCAAATAATCTATATCCTCAGGTTTAATACCTGAAAGAGATAAAGCAGATTGCATCGCTAATTTTGCCCCTAAACCTTCGGGGTGTGGGTGGCTCATATGGTAGGCATCAGAGGATTCACCGACAGCAAGTAATTGAGCGCAAGATTGATTATCTGCATTTGATTTTTCTAGTAATAATAAACCCGCTGCCTCACCAATACTAATCCCTGAACGTGATTTATCCATCGGTCGGCAAGCTGTCGTTGAAACTAAATTTAAACTATTAAATCCACGTAAAGTTAGACGGCATAAGGTGTCAACGCCACCGACTAAAGCGGCATCACAAACACCATTATTTATTAGTCGTTGTCCTGCAGCAATGGCTTTTGCGGCGGAAGAACAAGCAGTTGAGAGCGCAAAACATACCCCTGTTAAGCCTAATTCTAATTGCAGAAATCGTCCTGTTGCTTGATAGGCATGGCGGGTTACAAAATTAAAATCAGCGGGCATTTTATTATTTTTTAATAAATAGCCATAAGCAGATTCAGTTTCATATAAACCTGATGTACTCGTACCAATAATAACCGCAATACGTTCTGCACCATAACGTTGCTTTGCTTTTTCAATGGCAGGGCGAAATCCGTCTTCTGGATAATTCAAAGCAGTTAAAGCGACCTGAGCATTACGACTTTGATAGGCTTGTAAATGATTAGAGATCGTAGCTAAAGGCTGTTTTATTTCACCGACTAACGTTTTAAAATCAATCTCAAAAAGTGTTAATGCACTGAGTGAAGATTGATTCTGCTTAAGGGCTTGAGAGAGTGTTTTATTACCTAAACCACAGGTATTAAACGTAGTGTGTGCTGTAATAGCAACGGGTTTAATCATTTAACTATCCGAAAAATAGAGTTCTTTAATTTTAACACTAGATAACATCAACTGTTATTTTTGCAGGCGTGAACCCATTTTCTTCAAACCAACAGACGGTTTCTTTTACTAAAGTTAAAATCAACTTATATTTTCCTTTTTCTAAAGGTGCTATGAGTTGCATTTCTGCTATTAATGACTGATTACAAGATAAGCTTAAGCTTGAAAAAGGGCTACGCAGCCCTTCAAAAATAATAGGCTCACCTAATTCATTTTGCCAATGATAAGATAGATAAGTAGGGTTTAGCCCGTTTAATAGCCAATGGAAATTCGTATTATTTGAAATTTCAACGGAAAGCTTAAATTCTTGCGCGGTAGAAACGACTGAAATAGGCACTAAGCAGCATAATTTTCCAATAAAAGGTTGTGGAGCTAATTCTTGCTCTGTTTTTACTTCGGGAACCAGTGGTGGAGTAAATTCAGTAGGATTACAAATAATTTCAGCAATTGAATCAATAAACCCTGGTGAAAAGGAAGGGGGTTTAATGGTTCTTTTTATTTTTTTTGAATCACTAAAATCAATCGAAAATGTTTTAAGAAGATAATCAAGTTGTTCTTTAGTATGTTGATTGACTTGCATTAATTGACTTGCTGATAAAGCAGGTTTTTTGCCTTTTATTTTTTGTAAAATAGGGGCATATCGCCAACTAAATTCTGCCTCTGGTATTTGTTCTTGTTGACAACGTTCTCGTAGTGCTTGGGCAATAATAATTGCTTCTGCACTGAGTGAACGATTTTCGCCTGCGCTTGAAAATTGACATTGTTTATCTGCGGTAAAATCAAAGCCAATTTTATTAAAAAAATCTTTTCTTACATCGGTTTTAATGGAAAAATTATCAACGATCAAATTTTCATAACCAAAAATAGCGATAAATTTATCACAAATGGCTTGATAATTTTGTACAGGCACATTATTCCATAAAGGGTTCATGCTAATGGCACGTTGACTTATAGCGCTCACTGCATAAGAAATAGGATCGCGACAGTAAAGGATAATGTTAACTTCTTTACTTATTCCTGCTAAATAATACTGTATTTTTCTAAGCGTTGCTTCTTCTAAAAAAGCAAAGCCTTCATAGGAAAGTACCATTTTTTTAGCATCAGTTTGTTGAATCTTTTGTTCTAAATTTCTAATATAATTGTAATCTTCTACTTGAATAATATCGTGGGATTTCTGACTACGACCTATTGCTTGATTGTAACCATAGCGTGTCGGATCATCATGAAAAAATGAGGCAAATTCTGCATGCCATACTGTATCAGGGGTAACAGGATAAAAAATACCTGCTTTACTTAGGCAAGTTGCATTTTCACAACAGGAAAATTGAATGGCTTTTGAACCTGTTTTATCAAGTCCTATGTGTAGATAAACAAGATCAAACATTGAAAGGGAATTAGGGGAGTTGAGAGTGTTATTTTTTTAATGAAGCTTTTAAACGGGCAAGTTCTGCTAGTGCTTCTTCGGTTCGTAGCGTCTCTTTATCCGCCCGTTGTTTTTCTTTATCGGCTCGTTGTTTTTCTTTATCGGCTCGTTGTTTTTCTTTATCGGCTCGTTGTGCTTGTTTTGTTTTTTCCTGTAAAGCCTGAAATTTTGCACTACGTTCTCGTTCTAATTCAGCGTGAATGGTATTTTGTATGCGTAAATATTCCATTCTTGATTGATAAAGTGCATATTGTTTTTCTTTTTCTGAAAAGACGCGTAAAGTATTCATTGCCTGTTTCATTTCGTTGCTTTGCATCCAATGAGGTAAGGATTGATCGTCAAGATTTTCACCTTCTTTAAAGAATTGTAACCAAATATGTTCGTTTTCTTCAAGTTGTTGAACGTTGAACTTATTGAGTTCCAGTAAAAAAATACCGCCATGTTGATTTAGAAGTTCTCCATTCTCATCTCGCAACTTATAATGGTGCGCATAATGTTTATCATTTTTAATGGTGTCTTCTGCTAATAACCAAATGGAATAAGTAGGCTTTAATAAGTCAAAATTATCACCTTCTTTTATCTGTTTACTATAAATATCAGCCCAGTTATAAAGCATTCGTGCGGGTAAATAAGAAAAACTTTTTAATTGAATCTCAATTTGATAAAAATGTCCTGCTTTATCTTTAGCTTTAACATCAACAATGCTGAGTTTATCACCAATAAATGCTTTATCATTATAAGGATTAAGTATTTCGACACTTTCAATACGTTTATCTAATTCTTTGACCAAAATGGCATTAAGAAAATGAATGAGCAGGTTTTTATTTTCTTCAGAACCCAGTAATGCTTTGAAAACACAATCTATTTTTGGATTTATATGATGTTTCATTCTTAGATTTTTAGATGCACTAATAGCTTGTAGAGTGAGTGAAACTCACTCTACAAGCTATATTTATTTAGGCATGACTTCTTTCAGTGCATTTTGATAAGCTATTTTAGCGGTATTTGCAATCGCCACTTGTGCGTTAAGCCGACCAATTTCTTGATCTACAAACTGTATGCTCTGGATTTGCGCTTTAGCCTCATCACTTAGATCATTAAATAAATACTCTACATCATCAATTGTGATTTTCACGTCTTCATTTGCCATTTTCATTCCTAAAGTAAAGGTTAAGTTTTCAATTTCAGTTCTTAATATAGGTATTTATTTATTATTTACAATGTTTTTTAAATAAATTTAAAGATAGTTTTATTCTATATTTCATTTAATTGTTGTAATAAAGTGGTTTTTAGATGATGTCGTTGAGCCTTTGTTAATAAGCCACCGTCAAGGTTCGTCAGATAAAAAATATCTTCGGCGCGACTGCCAATTGTTGTAATTTTAGCATCATGCAGTTGAATATTTAGGGTAATAAAGACTTGCCCAATTCGTGATAATAAACCTGCCTCATCGGTGGTAATTAATTCAACAATTGTATGCCTATTTAAAGGGTCAGTATGAAAAACCACACGATTCGTTATCGGAAAATGTTTTGCTTGTCGAGATTGCCGGTGGATGTTTTTTTGTTCTTTAACCTGTTTTTTTAATAAATTTTGGCGCAAAGAATCGCAAATACGTTTCTTTTGACGTTCATCCGTAATCGGTTCACCTGATTGTTCAATGACTTGAAAACTATTAAGCACATATTGTTCATCAGTAGTAATAATACGTGCATCAAGAATTGTCAGTCCTAGTTGATCTAGGCTACACGTGCTAATTGAGAAAACCATGTTTTCATTTTTTGCGTAAACAAAAACCTCTGCGCTACCACGTTTATTTTGGGAACGTAATAAGACCAAGGGTAAGTCAGCTTCATCACAGGCAGAAATTGCTTGCGTATGCCAAACAATTTCATCAGTTGAATAACGTAAAAAGTAGCCATCATTGGTATGTGACCAAGCGGTTTCTATTACCTCAAGCGGTAATCCTTTTTTAAGTAACGCTTTGGTGGCTTCTTTTTTATTTTCTTGCAAACGTTTAGAAATAGAAGTAGGATTTTGTAAGTTTCTACGTAACGCCTTTAAACTTGCGTTATAAAGTTGTTTTAATAGCGCGTCTTTCCAAGAACTCCATAAGGTTGGGCTGGTTGCACGAATGTCGGCAACCGTCAATAAATACAAATAATTTAAGCGTTCAATCGTATGTATTTGAGCGGCAAATTCATAAATAATATCAGGGTCAC
>CAYROI010000002.1:9599-33979 GCA_964425835.1 uncultured Methylococcaceae bacterium | reverse complement strand
AAGCGTTCAATCGTATGTATTTGAGCGGCAAATTCATAAATAATATCAGGGTCACTAATATCTTTACGCTGGGCGGTCATTGACATTAATAAATGATTACGCACCAGCCAACTCACGAGATGACGGTCGTGACTAGAAAGTTGATGTTGTTTACAAAAATCATTGGCAATCGTTTCGCCTAATTGAGAATGATCGCCGCCCATTCCTTTGGCAATATCATGGAATAAACCTGCAAGATAAAGTATTTCGGGTTTAGAAATGAGTTGAAACACATCGTAACAAAAAGGTAATTCCTGTTGATGCGTTTTTAGGGAAAAACAGCGTAAATTACCAATAACAAACAGCGTGTGGACATCAACTGTGTAAACATGTACTAAATCATATTGCATTCGTGCCACAATATTAGCAAAGCTAGGTAAATAAGCCGCAAGAATACCATAACGGTTCATTCGTCTTAATTGATGGGTAATGCCGTGAGGGTGACGTAATATCTCCATAAAAAGTTGATTGGCTTGTTTATTTTCTCGAAAATCCGCATCAATCAGCGGCAAGCTTTTACGAATTAAACGAATTGTTGTTGCGCGAATGCCTTTTAATGTTGGATTTTGTTGTAAGAGTAAAATAACGCTAAGAAGTAGCAAAGGCTGACGATCAAAAATGTTATCTGATTGCGCTTCCAAATAGCCATTAATCACCACAAAAGAATGGTTAATGACTGTGACTTTACAGTCATCTTTTGGATAAAGAAACCGTTCACAAAATAATTGCAAAAGCATTTCATTTAAACGTTCTACGCCCATTACTGTTTTAAAATAAAACTGCATAAACGCTTCAATATTTTGGTTTTTATCGGTTACAGGGAATCCAAATTGCACCGCAAGTTCGCGTTGATATTGAAATAATAAGTGATTTTCACTTCGACCTGTCAATAAATGCAGCGCGTAACGAATACGCCATAAAATATTACGAGCTTCGAGTAATTCTTGGTATTCAGATTCAGGCATAAAATCATATTTAATCAGTTCTCGTAATGTTTCTGATTTATAGTGATATTTAAAAACCCAGCCAATAATATGTAAATCTCTTAAACCGCCAGGCCCTTCTTTGGTATCAGGTTCGAGATTAAACGCAGTTTGATTGGCTTTAAAATAGCGTTGACGTTGCTCTTCTATTTTAGCGGCAAAAAATGTATCTGAAGGCATTAACTCATTAAATATTCGGTATCGCTTAAGATTTTCAAATAAACGCTGATGCCCTGCAATTAAACGCATTTCTAGTAAGCTTGTCATCACCGTTTGATCGTCTATTGCAGCTTGCCGACATTCTTTGAGTGTGCGAACACTCAACCCTAATTTTAAACCAATATCCCATAAAAAGGTATTAAATGCGGATAACTTTTCTTGGTAACGTTGTTCCTCTGAGTTATCTAATAAAATTAAAATATCTATATCAGAAAAAGGAAATAATTCACGTCGTCCGTACCCCCCTACAGCAATAAGACTAAATTTTAGGGAAAATTGCCCCATAAAATGATGCCAAATAGCAGCTAATAGCTGGTCAATAAAATTAGATTTTTGTTGTAATAATGCTAAAACTTCTTCGTGAGGATCAAATTGTTGTTGTAAATTATCCGCTTGTTGTTTTATCAGAGATTTAACCGTAGCAATGGGGTTTTTTTCTGAAAATAATTGATTAGGAATTAACATTCTTCTGCCCGCAAGGTTAAAATTTCATAACCTGTTTCAGTGACTAAAATTGTATGCTCCCATTGTGCCGATAATGAACGGTCTTTAGTAATTGCTGTCCAGCCATCGCCTAAAATTTTGGTGTGGCGTTTACCGATATTTAACATGGGTTCTATAGTAAAAATCATCCCTGGTTTAAATTGTTCACCTGTCCCGCGTTTACCGTAGTGCATTACATGAGGCGGTTCGTGAAATTTTTTACCGACGCCGTGACCACAAAATTCTTGTACCACAGAATAACGATGTTTATGGGCATAATTTTGAATGGCATAGCCTATATCACCAAAATGATTGCCAGGCTTAATTTGCTCAATCCCTAAAAATAAAGCTTCACGGGTAATAGTAATAAGGCGTTCTGCAAAAGGGGTTACCTTGCCAAGGCAGAACATTTTACTGGTATCTCCATGATAATCATCTTTAATCACCGTAATATCAATATTAACAATATCGCCATTTTTAAGTTTTTTATCACAGGGGATACCATGACAAACTTGTTGATTAACCGAAGTACAAATTGATTTTGGAAAGCCTTTATAATTTAAAGGCGCGGGTATGGTGTGTTGCTCGTTAACCATATAATCATGGCATATTTTATCAAGTTCATTGGTAGAGACACCTGCAACAACATAGGGGGCAATCATTTCTAAAACGTCCGCAGCAAGTTTGCCTGCGATACGCATTTTTTCAATTTCTGCTGCGGTTTTTATAAGAATGCTCATTTATATAGGATTTAAGGTAGGAAAATAGGAAGTAAGAGATAGATCACAAAAGCCCACAAATTAGGCTCGACTAGGCAATCAGCATTTTTAGCCGTTTAATTTAAGGAGTTTAGCAGAGAATTTATTGGTATAAAAACTAATTTATGATATAAAGGTAAGTTCAGTTTTAATTTAATACTCACATTTATCGACACGGTTGGTAGGGTGCTTGTGATAAAACAGGTTGCCAAGCGGGATAGGTGGAGGCGTAACCCATAATCATTTTATTATAAGTGATTTAATTTTAGGAGAAAAAAATGGCAGCAGTGTCAATGCGTCAAATGTTAGAAGCAGGGGTTCATTTTGGACACCAAACTCGTTACTGGAACCCGAAAATGGCAGGTTATCTGTTCGGTGCGCGTAACAAAATTCATATCATTAATTTGGAACAATCGCTTCCTATGTTTAATGACGCAATGAATTACTTAGGTCAAGTGACTGCAAATAAAGGTAATATTTTATTTGTTGGCACTAAAAAGGCAGCACGTAAAGCAGTTGCTGAACAGGCAAAATTATGTGGGATGCCTTTTGTCAACCATCGCTGGTTAGGTGGCATGTTGACTAATTACAAGACCATTAAAAAATCAATTAATCGCTTAAAAGAACTTGAAGCGATGAAGGCTGATGGCACGATGTACCAACGTTTTAGTAAAAAAGAAGCCTTAGGCATGGATCGTGAGTTAGAAAAACTCGAGCGAAGCCTAGGGGGTATCAAAGATATGCGTGGTACACCTGATGTTATTTTTGTATTAGATGTGGGCTATGAAAAAAATGCCATTGCTGAGGCTAAAAAATTAGGGATTCCCGTCGTAGGCGTTGTCGATTCTAATAACTCACCTGTTGGAATTGATTATGTTATTCCAGGTAATGATGATTCTATTCGCGCAATAAAATTATATTGTACAGCGGCTGCAAGTTCAATTAATGATGCAAAAACTGCCTTGCAAGGACAAGGGGCTGCTTCTCAAAAAGATGATTTTATTGAAGAGACGGAATCAGGCACGGTTGTTGAGCCACCAAAAGAAGACGCTTAAGTTTACAGTATTTTTTACCCACAATAAATTAACAATCTTGCTAACAAAAACGCCTTTTAGTTTGAGGCGTTTTTATTGTCAAAATACAGAGGAAAAAGAGATAATGAGTATTACTGCCGCAATGGTAAAAGAACTTCGTCAAAGAACGGGGTCAGGCATGATGGAATGTAAAAAAGCCTTAGTTGAATCTAAGGGTGATATGGAAATTGCTATTGAAAATATGCGTAAATCAGGACTTGCAAAAGCGGATAAAAAATCAAGCCGTATTGCAGCCGAGGGGCTTGTTGGTATTAAAATTAGTGATGATGCTAAAAATGCCGCTATGGTTGATGTCAATAGCGAAACGGATTTTGTTGCTAAAGGAGATGCTTTTGTTGCTTTTGTGAACACGATTACCGAGTTTGTTTTAAATAATGACATCGCATCAAATGAGCAATTATTATCAGCCAAACTAGCGTCAGGAGAAACCGTTGATGAGGCTCGCCGTGCGTTGATTGCTAAGTTAGGGGAAAATATTACCATTAGACGTTTTGAAAAATATACCTCGGCAACAGGGGGGTGTGCAGGGTATTTACATGGTAATAAAATTGGCGTTCTTGTTGAGCTGGGTGATAATAATACTGAGTTAGGTAAAGATATTGCTATGCACGTTGCCGCGATTAATCCACAGTGTGTTTCAGAAGCTGATGTACCGCCTGAGATAATTACAAAAGAAAAAGCCATCATCAGTGGACGAATTCAGTCAGAAGCCGAAGAAACAGGTAAAGCGAAACCTGCGGAAATCATCGAAAAAATGGCAACAGGACGGATTAAAAAATTCTTAAGTGAAATTACCTTGCTGGGTCAAAAATTTATTAAAGATGACAAAATGACCGTTGCAGAATTATTAAAAGCAAAAAATGCGACTGTGGTAAGCTTTAGTCGTTTTGAAGTGGGTGAAGGCATCGAAAAGGTTGAAGAAGATTTTGCCGCAGAAGTTATGGCACAAATTAAAGGTTAACCTACGACTTGAATGTACATCAATGCTTGTGTAGATCATGAATATGTACATTTAAACTTAAGGAAATCATAATCTAAATTATCAGTGCTTTATTTTTAAATTTTAAGTGAGGTTTTCTCAAATGACTAAATTGATTTGCCAAAGAATTTTACTAAAATTAAGTGGCGAAGCTTTAATGAGTGAGGCAGGTGGGAGTATTGATGCTGAAATTGTTAAACGTCTTGCCTTAGAAATTAAAGAACTTTGTGATAAGGGATTACAAGTAGGTTTAGTCATTGGGGGCGGGAATATTTTGCGTGGTGCGCAAAAAGTCTCAGAAAGTCTAAACCGTGTTACCAGTGATCAAATGGGGATGTTGGCAACCGTCATTAATGCCTTGGCAATGCAAGATGCTTTAGCGTCCATCGGGCAACCAGTACGGGTGATGAGTGCGTTAAAAATCAATCAGGTCTGCGAAGAATATATTCATCGAAAAGCGGTTGAATCTCTTAAAAAAGGACAAGTGGTTATTTTTGCAGCAGGTATTGGCAATCCTTTTTTCACCACCGATACCGCAGCAAGTCTTAGGGCGATTGAAATTGAAGCGCAGTTAATGATTAAAGCAACCAAAGTTAAAGGAGTGTATTCGGCAGATCCTAATAAAGATCCTAATGCCGTTTTTTATCCGCGTTTAACCTATAGTGAGGCGATTAATCAACGGCTAAGTGTTATGGATACAACCGCTTTAGTTTTGTGTCATGATCATGACTTACCGATGCGAATTATGAATATTTTTGAATCAGGTGCATTAATGCGCTTGATGAAGGGCGAAGATATTGGCTCTTTTATTGAACGAGGACAAGATAAATGATTGATGACATTCAGCAAGATGCGTCAGCGCGTATGAATAAAGCGATTGACGCATTAATAAAGACTTTCAGCCGAATTAGAACGGGGCGAGCGCATCCTAGTCTATTAGAATCCATTAAAGTTTCTTATTATGGGACTGATACGGCTTTATCTCAAGTCGCTAATGTAACCATTGAGGATTCTCGAACCTTAAAGGTAACGCCTTGGGAAAAACCAATGGTACAGGCGATAGAAAAGGCAATTATGGTTTCAAACCTAGGCTTAAATCCTGTAACAACAGGTGCTGTTATTCGTATTCCATTGCCGCCTTTAACGGAAGAGCGTCGACGTGATTTGGTTAAATTAGTTAAAAATGAAGCAGAAAATGGGCGTATTTCGATTAGAAATATTCGCCGTGATGCCAACTCAGAAATTAAAGAAGCTTTAAAAGAAAAAATGATTTCTAAAGATGAGGCACATGCAGGTGAGGAAAAAACGCAAAAATTAACGGACTCGTTTATTCAAAAAATTGAAAAACAGTTAGAATTAAAAGAAGCCGATTTACTCTCTATGTAGCATTTTACCTTATGAGTTCTGAAAACAATTTCCTTGTAAAAACTGATAATGGTAATCCTTGTCATATTGCCATCATTATGGATGGCAACGGGCGTTGGGCAAAAAAGCGTTTTATGCCGCGTGTTATGGGACATAGGGCTGGTGTCAAAAGTGTTAAAAAAATTGTTAAATTTTGCAATGACCAAAAAATAGAAGTTTTGTCATTGTTTGCCTTTAGTAGTGAAAATTGGCGAAGACCCCCTGAAGAAATTTCACTGCTAATGAAACTTTTTAGTGTGACCCTTGAGTTTGAAATTAAAAAATTAGCAAAAAATAATGTCAAGCTAATTTGCATTGGTGATAGAAGTGCCTTTTCAAGTGAATTACAAGATAAAATTGCTGAAGGTGAACGGCTTACTCAAAATAATAACGGACTGTCTTTAGTTATTGCTGCGAACTATGGGGGGCATTGGGATATTGCTCAAGCTGCTAACCAAGTCGCAATAAAAATAAAGACAGGCGTTTTATCTGACACTGTTATTACCGAGAAGCTCATTTCAGCGCATCTTTCTACGGCAAGTTTACCTAATCCTGACTTATTTATTAGAACAGGGGGAGAGGAGCGAATTAGTAACTTTTTATTATGGCAACTCGCTTACACAGAGTTTTATTTTACTCCAACATTGTGGCCCGATTTTACCCCAGCAGTATTACAACAAGCCATTGATAGTTTCAAAGGTCGACAGCGACGTTTTGGGCGGACAGGGGATCAAGTCCTCGCTAAAACTAATTCATTATAATTATTTAGAATAAATTATCCTAACATGTTATTACAGCGCATTATTACCGCAACAATTTTAGCCGTTTTAATCATTTCGGCTGTTCTCTTTTTGAGTTCTGTTTATTTTTCTCTTGTCATTGGCTTAGTAGTTTTAATCGGTGCTTGGGAGTGGACATACTTGGTTAATATTAACAAAATAGGACTGCGAATTTTATTTATTGTCGCATTAATATTACCTATGTTAGGCATTACTTTTTGGACACAATTCTTAGAACTCATCGCCTTAACATTTGAATGGACAGATGTTCGTAACTATTCAGGAATAATTGAATGGACAGTCATTCCGCCCGTGTTATTTTGGGTTATGATGATGGTTTTAATTCGCCAGTTACCCGCATCTTTGTTGAAATTAGAGCTTAAATTATCTTATCGCGCCATAACAGGTTGGTTTATATTATTAAGTGCATGGATGTTTATTAGCCGTTTACGTTTACTTTATGGCACAGAAATGGTGCTTTATTTTATGATTTTAATTTGGGTGGCCGATATTGCTGCCTATTTTGTCGGTAAAAAATTCGGTAAAGATAAACTTGCGCCCGATATAAGCCCTGGAAAAACAGTGCAAGGGGTTTATGGCGCACTGATTGGCGGGGGAATTTGTGGGTTAGCTTTAGGCATTATTTACCAATTTATATGGATGAGTACTATTGATTTTATTTTTCTTTCTGTGCTTACGGTATTAATTTCTATTTATGGTGATTTGTTTTTTAGTTTAATCAAACGTCAGCGGGGTGTCAAAGACAGTGGGCGTATTTTCCCAGGACATGGGGGTGTATTAGATAGAATTGATAGTATCGTCGCCGCTGCGCCATTTTTCTATGCAGGGATCGTTCTTATTGGATTCGGGGTGTTCCAATGAAGGGGCTTTGTATACTGGGTGCAACAGGATCAATTGGGGTTAGCACGTTAGATGTGGTTTCACGTCATCCTGACAAATATAAAATTATTGCTTTGACAGCCAATACGAATATTGAAGCCCTTTATCAACAATGTTTAACTTATTCACCTAAGTTTGCGGTCATGGTTGATGAAAAAAAAGCGGCACTTTTAGAACAAAAACTAGTCGATGCGAACGTTACGAACATTAGTATTTTATCAGGAATGGCGGCATTGGAAGCAGTCGCAAGTCTTGATGAGGTTGATTCAGTGATGGCAGCGATTGTAGGGGCTGCAGGACTTCTACCTTCATTAGCAGCTGCAAAAGCGGGAAAAACGGTTTTATTGGCGAATAAAGAAGCCTTAGTGATGTCGGGCAATATTTTTATGCAAGCGATTACTGAATCGGGGGCAACGTTATTACCGATAGATAGCGAACATAATGCTATTTTTCAATGTATGCCAGCGAATTATAAAACAGGTAAAACCGCAAAACAGGCACGGCGAATTTTATTAACCGCCTCAGGGGGACCTTTTAGAGAAACCCCTGTTGAACAATTAGTTGATGTAACCCCTGACCAAGCAGTTGCCCATCCTAAATGGGATATGGGACGAAAAATATCGGTTGATTCTGCTACGATGATGAACAAAGGTTTAGAATTAATTGAAGCCTGTCTGTTATTCAATATGCCTAGTGATGCCATTCAAGTAGTGATTCATAAACAAAGTATTATTCATTCAATGGTTGATTATGTGGATGGTTCTGTTTTAGCACAAATGGGTAATCCTGATATGCGAACGCCGATATCTCATGCAATGGCGTATCCTGAGCGCTTTGATTCAGGCGTTGCCCCTTTAGATATTTTTGAGGTAGGGCAAATGGACTTTGAAAAACCTAATCTTGAACGTTTTCCTTGTTTACGCCTTGCGCAAGAAGCGATTAATGAAGGGGGAATTATGCCTACGGTCTTAAATGCTGCCAATGAAATTGCGGTTGAGGCATTTTTAAATGAAACGATTAAATTTACGGATATTGCAATCATTATTGAACAGACAATGGCTAAATTCACAGCGGACGAAGCGAATACCTTAGAAATTGTTTTAGCGACTGATGAAAAAGCCAGAAAAGTTTCGATAGATATTATTAATGAGATAAGTTACTAATGGAACTATTGTATACTTTATTTCATTTTATCGTTGCCATTGCAATACTCGTTGCTTTTCATGAGTTTGGACATTTTTGGGTGGCTCGAAAATGTGGCGTAAAAGTTCTTAGGTTTTCCATTGGTTTTGGTAAAATTATCTGGTCTTACCAAAAAACACCTGGCTCAACAGAATACGCGTTATCTTCCGTTCCATTAGGGGGATATGTCAAAATGGTTGATGAGCGAGAAGGGACTGTAACAAAAGAAGATTTACCTTTTGCCTTTAACCGTCAACCACTAGCTGCGCGTGCCGCTATTGTTGCAGCAGGGCCTATTTTCAATTTAATTCTGGCAGTTGGCTTATATTGGATTATTGGCATAATGGGAGAAACAGGAATGCGTCCCATCATTGGAGAAATTGAAAAAGAAACACTGGCTTACAGCGCAGGTTTTGTTAAGGGTGAAGAAATTATTTCAGTTAACGATAAAATAACCCCGACTTGGACAGAGGCAATGGGGGTTTTATTTTCTCTTGCTATTGGTAGTGAGCAAGGAATAAAAATTGTAACAAAAACTTCTGATGGTATTGAACAATTTCATATTTTAAATGTGCCAGAAGAGGCGGCGATGAAGCCTGAGCTACTTTATCAACGTTTAGGTTTAAAACCTCAGAAGCTTGAGCTTAAACCCATTATAGGTAAAATTATTGAAAATAGTGCCGCTTTTGATGCAGGTTTACAACGGGGTGATTTAATTATCAGTGCGGATAAAATAGTGATTAATCAATGGCAACAATGGGTTGAATATGTACAACAGCGTCCTGAAATCACCATTAAATTGCTTATTTCAAGAGATGATGTTTATTTACCCTTGAGTATTACCCCTAAACCTTTTGAAACCAATGAAAAAATTATTGGTAAAATTGGCGCAGGGGTTTATATTGATGATAAGTTATTAGATTCCTTACGAATCCATTATTCGCTATCCCCTGGAGAAGCCTTTGTTGCGGCAGTAGAAAAAACCTATTACTATGCTTTTACTTCATTAAAAATGATGGGGAAAATGTTAATTGGCAAAGCCTCGGTAGAGAATTTAAGTGGGCCTATTAGTATTGCTCAATATGCAGGGCAATCGGCAGAAATGGGTTTGGTACCTTTTCTTAAGTTTTTAGCCATAGTTAGTGTGAGTTTAGGGGTTTTAAATCTATTACCTGTGCCAGTATTGGATGGTGGACATTTAATGTTTTATGCGATTGAAGCCATAAAAGGCAGTCCTGTTTCTGAGAGCATTCAAATTATTTTCCAACAAATTGGTATTTTTTTATTAATGTCTCTGATGCTTTTTGCTGTTTTTCTTGATCTAGGGCGGTTATTTGAATAGTGCGTGTTTTTAAAGTTTTAGACGATTAGCTCACATATTTTAAAAATCCAATGAACGAATTATTATCTTTAAAAGTCTCAAAGCAACTTTAAAATTATTTAAGTCAATCAATATGAAACCTTTTTATAAATATACTTTACTTGCAGCAAGCCTATGTATTTTTACTTCAGCCTCTGCAAATGAAGCTGTTAAGGCAGCTTTAGCTAAAGCGATGCCTACGGTAAAAATAGAGTCTTTAGCCCCATCTCAAGTCCCAGGACTTCAAGAAGTTGTGATTCCAGGGGCTATTTTTTATGTCTCTGATGATGGAAAATATTTATTACAGGGGCATTTAATTAATATAGAAGCCAAAAAAGATATAACCGAAGAAAAATTAGCCGCATTACGTTTAAAAGCATTAAAAGCGGTTGGCGAAGACAATATGATTGTTTTTAAAGCGGCAAAACCCAAGCATAAGGTTTTTATTTTTACGGATATAGATTGTGGTTATTGTCGTAAACTGCATTCAGAAATAGATCAGTATTTAGCCGCAGGGATTAGTATTCAATATTTATTTTTCCCAAGGGCAGGTAAAGGCTCTGAATCTTATGATAAGGCGGTTTCTGTTTGGTGTGCTAAGGATAGAAAAAAAGCATTAACGGCGGCAAAATTGGGAACAGATCCTGAGAAAAAAACTTGTGATAACCCGGTTGATAAGCATATGGAATTAGCTGAACTATTTGAAGCTCGTGGTACACCGATGATTGTCACTGAAAAAGGGAATATTCTTCCAGGTTATGTTTCTGCTGATAAATTGCTGAAGGTTTTGGAAAGCGAATCAGTGCAAACCGCTAAATAAAATTCTGAGCTTTTCAGCTAAATTTAAATTTTATCTTAATTTTTTAATAATAAATGTCTAAAACAATTTCAGTATCTACCTTAATGGAACAAAGCGGGGTTTCATTTGGGACAAGCGGTGTTCGTGGGCTGGTCGCTGACATGAGCGATAAAGTTTGCTGGGTTTATACTACCGCTTTCTTACAGACTTTAACGGATCTAAAAGCAGGTGATGTGATTGGAATTGCAGGCGATTTACGCCGTAGTAGTCCGCAAATTATGACCGCCGTTGCCAAAGCAATTACTGATAAAGGCTTTAAAGCGGTTAATTATGGCACGATTCCCTCGCCCGCGATTGCCTTATATGGATTACATCTAAGTTGCCCAACTATCATGGTGACAGGCAGTCATATTCCTGATGATCGTAATGGAATTAAGTTTAATAAAGCGGCTGGTGAAATTTTAAAAGCCGATGAAGAACAAATTAAGGCGCAAGTCATCGAAATTCCCGCAGAAAAATTTTCTGATGAAGGCGGTTTACTAAATAAGCCCGTCTTACCCGAATTTAATAACACTGCTGAACAACATTACATTCAACGCTTTATTAATTTTTTTCCAAAAAATTGTTTACAAGGAAAACGCATTGGTTTGTATGAGCATTCCTCAGTTGCACGTGATTGTTTGAAAATAATTTTAACTACGTTGGGTGCAGAAGTCACTTCATTAGCGCGTTCCAATATTTTTGTGGCAGTAGATACAGAAGCAATTAGAGCAGAAGATGTCATCCTTGCTAAACAATGGTCAGAAGAAAATCAATTTGATTGTCTCATCTCAACCGATGGGGATGGCGACCGTCCTTTAGTGGGCGATGAAAACGGGGTTTGGTTACGGGGAGATATTGCAGGGTTATTATGTGCTAAATATTTTAATGCTGATGCCGTTGTTACGCCTGTCAGTAGTAATTCCGCCCTAGAACTTTCAAATTATTTCTCTAAAACCTTAAGAACCCGTATCGGCTCACCTTTTGTTATCGAAGGCATGCAAAAATTAGCTAAAGATGCGGAAATTGTTATTGGTTATGAAGCCAATGGGGGAGTTTTACAAGGGACTGATATTAATAAAAATGGACAAGTTTTAGCCGCATTAGCCACCCGTGATGCCGCCATTGTGCCTTTAGCAATTTTAATGTTGACCTTGGAAAAGCAAACCACTGTTTCAGGTTTATTAGCCGCTTTGCCTCAACGTTTTACCGTCAGTGATCGTTTAAAAGCCTTTCCAACGGAACTTAGTCAAAAAATTTTGTCGGAAATGATTGCCGCAGATAATGAAACAAACCTAATCAACATTGAAGCTAAATTAGGGGATATTGCAGGCAAACCAATTACAATTAATAGCACTGATGGGATTAGAATTACCTTTGCCAAGGGGCATATTATTCATTTTAGAGCCTCAGGTAATGCACCTGAATTACGTTGCTATAATGAGGCGGATACTGAAGTTTTCGCACAGCAATTAAATAGCGATTGTATGCAGCTTATGCGTCGTTGGCAACAGAGATCAAATTAATTCAAGGCTAAATAAATGCGTGTTTTACATGTGTACCGTACTTTTTTCCCCGACACCCAAGGCGGGCTTGAAGAGGTTGTGCGCCAAATTTGTAAAAACACAGAAATAGAAGGGGTGGAAAGTCGGGTATTTTGTTTAAGTTCTGAACCTGTGCCTAGCATTATTGATTATGAGGGTATCAAAGTTTATCGCGCTAAAAGAGATTTAGAAATCGCTTCTTGTGGTATTTCTTTCTCGGCACTTTCTTTATTTAAAGAGCTTGTTGAATGGTCGGATGTGGTTCATTATCAATTTCCTTGGCCTTTTGCCGATGTCTTACATCTTTTAGCCAGCGTCAAAAAACCAACCGTTTTAACTTATCAATCGGATATTGTTCGACAACAAGGGGTCTTAAGATTTTATCGTCCCTTAAAGCGTTTATTTTTAAGTCAAATGGATGTGCTAGTGGCAACCTCATCTAATTATGTCCGAACCAGTATGGTATTACAGCGTTATGCTAATAAAGTTGAAGTCATTCCGATTGGTCTTGATGAAAAAAGTTATCCTGTTGCGACAAAAGATGAAATAGATGCAATGCGGCAAAAAGTGGGAGAGAAATTCTTTTTATTTATTGGGGTTTTACGCTATTACAAAGGATTGCATATCTTATTGGAGGCGGTGAAAAATACGCAGTTAGCTGTTATTATCGTTGGTTCAGGTGCAGAAGAGCAAAAATTAAAAAAACAAGCGAAAGAATTAGGCTTGAAAAATGTACAATTTTTAGGGCGAGTAAGCAATCAAGAAAAAGCCGCTTTAATTGCCTTATCACTTGCGATTGTTTTTCCTTCACACTTACGTTCAGAAGCCTTTGGTGTGACCTTATTGGAAGGGGCAATGCAAGGGAAACCCATGATTTCATGTGAACTAGGCACAGGAACAAGTTTTGTTAATAAAGACCAAGAAACAGGATTTGTTGTTTCCCCGCTTAATCCTGAAAAATTTCGGGAAGCGATGGAAAAATTGCTGTTTAACTCAAAACAAACCGTAGCATTTGGAAAAGCGGCACGATTGCGTTATCAAAACTTATTTACAGGGGCTAAAATGGGAGCAGATTATGCCGCCCTTTATAGAAAATTACTTGCTAAGGATTGAGGGATTAAAAATTCTGCTGTTATTAAATTCTTATTCCTAAGTAATAGTTATCATCTCCTTAAGCATCTAAAATATTAACTATGCGATTCCCCTTCTTATTTTCAGCCGCAATTGCAGCTTTACTTGCTATCACTTTAGGCGCATTCGGCGCACATGGATTACAATCTATTTTAACGGTAAAAATGTTAGCCGTTTATAAAACAGCGGTTACTTATCAAATGTGGCACGCGCTCGGGCTTGGTATTATTTCACTCTTAATACAGCAAAGCCCTGATTCAAAATTATTGTCTTGGGCAGGACGTTTGATGATTACAGGAATTTTTTTATTTTCAGGAAGTCTTTATTTATTAAGTTTACTTGATTTAAAATGGCTCGGAATGATTACCCCATTTGGGGGTATTGCTTTCATTACTTCTTGGGTTTTATTGGCAATTTATGCTGCTCAAAAAGATTCATCTTCATAAAAGACTTGTAATTTCTAAAAATCCCCCCCATTTCTGGTTAAAAATTTTTGTTTGAGTAATAATTATAAAATTGCTCAGTTTATTTATCTTTTGCAAATAGGAACAACGAGTGAGCTTTAGAGGAACAACAATTCTTTCAGTACGCCGAGGCGATAAAGTCGTTATTGGCGGTGATGGTCAAGTGACCTTAGGCAATACGGTGATGAAAGGCAATGCACGCAAAGTACGTCGTTTATATCATGATAAAGTGATTGCAGGATTTGCAGGGGCAACTGCAGATGCTTTTACCTTATTCGAGCATTTTGAAGGTAAATTAGAAAAACATCGGGGTAATTTAACCCGTGCTGCGGTTGAAATGGCAAAAGATTGGCGGACAGATCGGGCTTTGAGAAAATTAGAAGCCTTACTCATTATTGCAGATAGTAAGGTCACTTTTGTTATTTCAGGAACAGGGGATGTCATCGAGCCTGAACATGATTTAATTGCGATTGGATCAGGAGGCGCATTTGCACAATCGGCAGCCAGTGCCTTGTTGGAAAATACTGAATTGAGCGCGCATGATATTGTTGAAAAATCGTTGCATATTGCGGGTGATATTTGTATTTATACCAATCACAATTTACGCATTGAAGAATTAGACGCAGAACCTAAAGAGTAAACCATGAGCCAAATGACCCCAAAAGAAATTGTCAGTGAATTAGATAAACATATTATTGGACAAGACAGCGCGAAACGTTCGGTTGCGATTGCATTAAGAAATCGTTGGAGACGCGCTCAAGTTAGCGAAGATTTACGCGATGAAATCACCCCTAAAAATATTTTAATGATCGGTCCTACAGGGGTTGGAAAAACTGAGATTGCGCGACGTTTAGCCAAACTTGCAAATGCGCCATTTATCAAAATTGAAGCCACTAAATTTACCGAAGTGGGTTATGTTGGGCGGGATGTTGAATCCATTATTCGTGATTTAGCGGATATGGCAGTTAAAATGACGCGCCTTAAAGAAATGGAGAAAGTTAAAAACCGTGCTATAGATGAAGCCGAGGAAGCTATTTTAGATATTTTATTGCCTTCAGCTGAAAGTGGTACACTTTCTGAGACCGAAGAAGCGACCCGTCAAAAAATGCGGATAAAATTACGCGAAGGTAAATTAGACGACAAAGAAGTTGAAATTGATGTAGACGTTGGGACAGTTGGGGTTGAAATTATGGCACCACCTGGGATGGAGGAAATGACTTCTCAATTGCAAGGCATGTTTCAAAATATGAATAGCGGTAAAACCAAAGTACGCAAGCTTAAAATTAAAGATGCGATGAAAGTTTTACAGGAAGATGAAGCTGAAAAATTAGTCAATGAAGATGAGATTAAGCAAGCGGCTATTGAATCGGTTGAGCAACATGGTATTGTGTTTTTAGATGAAATTGATAAGGTCTGTAAACGTTCGGACATCGGTGGAGGCGGCGGTGAAGTTTCACGTGAAGGCGTTCAGCGAGACCTATTACCGTTAGTTGAAGGCAGTACGGTTAGCACTAAATTTGGGATGATTAAAACCGATCATATTTTATTTATTGCTTCAGGTGCATTTCATTTAACAAAACCGTCAGATTTAATTCCTGAATTACAAGGGCGTTTTCCGATTCGGGTTGAATTAGAAGCCTTATCCGCTGATGATTTTGTAAGAATTTTAACCGAACCCGATGCCTCATTAACCGAACAATATACCGCTTTATTAGCAACGGAAGGGGTTGATTTATCTTTTAGTGAAGATGGGGTTAAACGAATTGCTGAAATTGGTTGGCAAGTCAATGAGTCCATTGAAAATATTGGTGCAAGACGTTTACATACGATTCTTGAAAGACTATTAGATGAAGTTTCATTTGAAGCACCTGATCGTGTTGAAAAACAGGTTGTGATTGATGCGACCTATGTTGATGCACATTTGACTGAATTTGCAGAAGATGAAGATTTGAGTCGTTATATTTTATAATTTATCCCATGTGTTAGAAAAACAGGACACTTAAAACAAGTGTCCTGAATAAGCACTTAATCATTCGACTATTCTCCTAATCAGTGTATTCTCTTCGCTTAACGCCCCTTTAGCCATTACTTTTAATATTTTTGTTATTTCAAAAACATAAGTAATTATTTTGCTAAACCTCAAAAGCTAATATTTTTCGCGCTCGATTAAAGTGCTAAAACCCCCATTTTTTCTAATACTCTTAAATAAATTATGCGCCTAAAAGCTGATCCTATTGACTGTCATTTGACCGAAATAAAACTCCATAAACTATCTAAAGTCTTGGAAATAAGTTTTGATAATGGTAAAACCTTTAACCTACCCTGTGAATACTTACGTGTTTTCACCCCTTCTGCAGAAGCTTTGGGACATGCTCCAGGTCAAGAAATTTTACAAACAGGAAAACAGGAAGTAGGAATTACTGAAATTAAAGCCATTGGTAACTATGGCATTAGCCCTGTATTTACCGATGGTCATCAAACGGGAATTTATACTTGGGAGTTGCTTTATAAACTCGGTTTTGATTATGAAACCTTATGGGGAAGTTATTTAAAACAGCTTGAAGAAGCTGGGCAAAGTCGCACCGCTTAGAGACGCATTTTCTTTATTTTTCACAAAATTTAACACGCTAATCACTATTATGACAAATCAAGACACCACCCATTTCGGTTTTAAACAAGTCGATACAGAAGAAAAAGTTAAATTAGTCCGTGGAGTTTTTGATTCTGTTGCGGCACAATATGATGTGATGAATGACCTGATGTCATTTGGGATTCATAGAATTTGGAAACGCATTGCCATACAACTTGCAAACGTTCGTCGTGGCGATAAAGTTCTAGATTTAGCAGGTGGCACAGGGGATTTAACGATCCAATTTGAAAAACGTGTTGGTAAAACAGGGGAAGTTGTTTTAGCGGATATTAATTCAGAAATGCTTCGTACAGGGCGTGATCGTCTAATTAACAAAGGCTTAGTCGGCAATATTCGTTATGCTCAAGTGAATGCGGAATGTTTACCTTTTGAAGATAATACTTTTGACTGTGTGAGTATTGCGTTTGGTTTAAGAAATGTGACTGATAAAGAGTCAGCATTACGCTCTATTTTACGGGTTTTAAAACCAGGTGGACGACTCATTATTTTGGAATTTTCACATCCAACGGACAAGTTGACCGAAAAGGTTTATGATTTTTATTCCTTTAATTTGTTACCCAAAATTGGTGGGATTGTGGCGAAAGATGAAGAAAGCTATCGTTATTTAGCCGAGTCTATTCGGATGCACCCGAAACAAGATGAATTAAAAACAATGATGGAAACCGCTGGTTTTGATCGTTGTGAATATTTTAATATGACGCAAGGCATTGTTGCGGTACATCGGGGTTATAAATTTTAAAAAGAGGTTAACATGGTTGCCAATTTAGCGACGAAACATTTTTTAAGTGAAGCTGATTATTTGGAAGGTGAGAAAGTCAGCGAAATTAAACATGAGTATATTAATGGTGACGTTTATGCGATGGCAGGGGCGAGTCGTAATCATGAGCGAATATCAGGAAATCTTTTTGCTAAATTTCTACAACACTTAGAAAACACGCCTTGTGAACCTTTTTCTTCTGATTTAAAAGTTAAAGCTGATAATTCATTTTATTACCCTGATGTACTTGTTGTTTGTAATGATGATAAAGGGGATGATTATTATACTGAATTCCCCGTTATTATTATTGAGGTTTTATCTAGTTCAACTAGAGGTCGTGATAAAGTGACGAAAATGAATGCTTATCGCACCATTCCAACATTACAAGAATATGTTTTGATTGAGCAAAATTTTGTTGATATTGAAATTTGTCGCAGGTCTTCGCATTGGCAATCAGAGCATTATTTTTTAGGAGACAAAGTCACGTTTGAATCATTAGAATTAACGTTATCTGTTGAGTCTATTTATCAACGGGTGAATAATGAGGAAATGCTTCAATTACAAGATAAAACCGTAAAAATATGAAGGTGTCTTATGTTAGATATAGATTTTCCTATTGAAAAAGAAGTGATTGAAATGCCCTCTTTAAATCATAGTTATGTTTGTTCACAAATATTGCGTCAACTTTTTAATGATGAGAAAGTAGAGGCTTTTACGGAATTAACCCTCGATATTGATAAGGGCTTAACCCCTGATATTTGTGTTTACCCTGCTGAGGTCATTGCCCCTAATTTTCTGCGTGATATTAATAAATTAACGCAAATGCCTTTGTTGGCGATTGAGGTTATTTCTTCAAGCCAGTCTATTCAACTGTTATTAGAAAAAGTAGAACGTTTGATTGAAGCAGGTATTAAAGTGGTATGGACAATTGAACCCTTTACACAAACTATTTTTGTGACGACTAAAGAAAAAGAAGTTAGGTTTTACAATACGAGAGTTGAATCGGAATTGATTAACGTAGATTTTAAAAAAATATTTACGATTCAAAAATAAAAATTATCTGTTCAAGACGGGGGTTCAAGAAAAATATCAAAATGAAATATATTAAATTAAAACCCATCGATTTAAAAAAACACCCAGAATTAGATGAAAAGTGGTTGCAAGATATTATTGCCAAAACACCCGCTATTTTAGGCATTGGTGATGTTGAGCTAAAAGATAAAGAAAGAAAACAGTTTAGAACAGGTCGGCTTGATTTATTATTGTACACTGAGGATTATAAACGCTATGAAGTTGAAATTCAGCTAGGGGCAACAGATGAATCTCATATTATTAGAACGATAGAATATTGGGATATTGAAAGAAAAAAATATCCTCAATATGAACATACTGCTGTTATTATTGCAGAGAATATAACCAGCCGCTTTTTAAATGTGATCAGTTTATTTAATGGTCATATTCCTTTAATTGCTATACAAGTTACGGCAATTGAAACCTCTGAAGGTATTGGTCTACAATTTACAAAAATTCTTGATACAGTAAAACTAGGTTATTTAGACGATGAAGAGGAGGTCTCTGAGTTAACTGATAGAAGTTATTGGGAAAATAGAGCGACTAAAAGAACATTAGGGTTAGCAGATAAGATTTTTGAATTATCAAAAACAATTTCCTCCACAATTAAGCTTAGTTATAACAAATTTTATATTGGTTTTTGGGTTAATGGGCGAGCTTGCAATTTTGCTGCCTGCAAACCTCAAAAAACAACATTACGCTTAGAAATTAAGTTACCCAAAACGGATGAAACAGATAAAACTATTGAAGACTCAGAACTTAATAATCTTGATTATAATCAACGAGGACGATGTTATATCTTAAAATTAACTGAAAAAGATATTGTTGATAAAAAAGAAATTTTAATGTCTCTCCTTAAACAAGCTTATGAATTGCGTCAATAAATTTTAATCTAAAAATTAAAGGCTAATTAATATGCAAACCCAAATAACGTTAGAAAAAAGTCAATTAGAGCGTTTAATTCAACATACACATTCTGAAAATGGTTCGGAGGCTATTTTAAAAATTGTCCAAGAATATTTACAAAAAATTAAACCTCAAACTAAAAAAAGTTATTCTTTTGTTGGGATAGGGCATAGTGGAAAGAATAATCTTTCGCAACAAACAGAAACTATTTTAGCTAGGGGAACAAATAAGCTAGAAGGTTGGAGTTTGCCTGAATGACCGCTTTACTTGATACAGGGTTTTTATTAGCAATACTTGATGCGGATGATAGATTACATGCTACCTGTGAACAAGCACTATCAGTTGAGACAAACCCGCTGTTACCTGATGTTGTTTTACCTGAGTTAGCCTACATGGTATTACGTGAGTTGGGTTATCCTATCTTGATTCAGTTTATGAATGCTATAAATTCAGGTGAATTAACCCTTGTTAAAATAACTTCTAAAGATTTACGAAGAACAACAGAAATTTTAACGCAATATGCTGATAGTAAAATAGATTTTGTTGATTGCGCTATCGCGGCTTTGGCTGAAAGACTTAAAATTCAAACTATTTTAACTGTTGACCAAAGACATTTTCGTTTATTTCGTCCTAAACATTGTGATTATTTTACAATTTGTCCTGATAGAGTAATTTAGTTTTTTTGTCACTTCACCTTCATTATGCTAATCAAACCCCTCCTAAGCAGTACTTTAGAAACAGCACTCACGCGATACCTCGCCTTAGATGATAATGCGCATTTATATTTAACGCCGTTAGCGGGTAAAGTTATTGCGATAACCATTGAACCCTTTAATGAAACCCTGTATCTATGCCCCACTGAAACAACGATTCAATGTTTGGAAAATTTTGTAGGTGAGGTTGATACGACACTTTCAGGTTCAATTTCAGCATTTGGTGTAATGGGACTTTCAAAAAAACCAACACGTTCTTTATTTTCAGGGGATGTAAAAATTACAGGGGATACGCGCCTCGGACAAAAATTTCAGCAATTGTTTGAACAATTAGATATTGACTGGGAACAACAGCTTTCACATCTTACAGGTCATAAAATTGCACATACCTTAGCGAATTTATTTCAATCGAGTCACGAGTGGACGCAAGAGTCTATTGAAACCTTCAAGCTTAATGCCACCGAGTTTTTACAAGAAGAAACCCGTGACTTACCTGCAAAAGCTGAAGCCGATATTTTTTATCAACACGTTGATCGTTTACGCATGGATTTTGACCGCCTTTTCGCCCGTGTAAATCAGTTACAAACACTTAACACTAACAAGGACTCTTGAGTGATACACCCTAAAGTTTTAATACGCCTTATCCATATTAATTGGGTGATGATGTTTCACGGTTTAGACGAACTGGTTTTAAAAACCCATTTATTTCGACCTATTCGTTATTTGGTTTATTTGTCTCCCCATTACTGGTTTAAAAAGGAAAAAGAAAACCGAGGGGTAAGAATTCGTCGTACTTTAGAAGATTTAGGCCCTATTTATGTTAAATTTGGACAAGCTCTTTCAACACGAAAAGATCTATTACCCGAAGATATTGCCAATGAACTAGTCAAGCTTCAAGATAAAGTGCCGCCTTTTGATAGTCAAGTAGCCATTGAAATTATTGAACAATCGTTAGCTATGCCTGTAAGTGAAGCCTTTGCTGAATTTGATACTAAGCCTTTAGCATCAGCATCAGTCGCTCAAGTTCATACTGCTGTGCTATATAGTGGTGAAAAAGTAGTGGTCAAGGTTTTACGTCCTGAAATGGAAGCCCGTATTCAAGCCGATGTTAATTTAATGTATGAAGTGGCAAAATTTGCCGAACGCTTTTGGGATGATGCTAGACGTTTACGTGTCGTAGAGGTTGTCGCTGAATTTGAAAGAACGACCTTAGATGAACTGGATTTAGTGCGTGAAGCGTCTAACGCAGCTAAATTACGCCGTAATTTTAAAGATTCCGATTCTTTATATGTTCCTGATATTTATTGGGATTATACCCGTAAAAAAGTGATGGTAATGGAGCGTATTCATGGGATTCCGATTGGCGATATTCCTCAATTAGCACAACAAGGGGCAGATTTTAAAACCCTTGCAGAACGAGGCGTACAAATATTTTTTACCCAAGTCTTTAGGGATAACTTTTTTCATGCCGATATGCACCCTGGGAATATTTTTGTCGAAGTGCCAGATAAATATATCGCGGTTGATTTTGGTATTATGGGGTCACTTTCATTAACCGATCAACGCTATTTAGCAGAAAATTTTCTCGCTTTTTTTAATCGTGATTATAATCGGGTTGCCCAAATGCATATTGAATCTGGATGGGTACCGCATACAACACGGCTAGAAGATTTTGAAATGGCGATTCGGAGTGTATGCGAACCTATTTTTGAAAAACCCTTAAAAGATATTTCTTTTGGCTTATTATTATTAAGACTTTTTCAAACCGCCCGTCGTTTTGATATGGTGGTGCAACCGCAACTGGTTTTATTGCAAAAAACCTTATTAAATATCGAAGGCTTAGGACGCGATTTATATCCTGAGTTAGATTTATGGAAAACGGCAAAACCTTTTCTGGAAGATTGGTTTCATGAACGCCTAGGGCCTAAAGCAAAAATCAAAGAAGCCTTAAAAAAATTCCCAGAAGTCGCGGAACATTTTCCAGAAGTCCCTAATTTATTATTTCAAGCCTTAGATAGTGCGGCAAATGCCAATCGTCAATTATCAGCACATAATGAGGAAATGGAACGGATTAGAAAGCAATTAGAGAGTAATTATAATGGCACGATTATGGCAATTATTGCCAGTGCCACTTTATTGGGATTAGCAATTTTAGTTCAATGATAACTTAAATTATATTTAGTCTAAACTTAATATCTAAGCTGAATTTTTTAAATATCTATGGAGCGAGCAATCAATGAGTACTGAAACATTCACTGAACAATTGTATCTAACTTATTTAGGTCGCCCTTCTAATCCAACAGGTAAAGCCTATTGGGTGCAAAAAATTGATGCGCGTGAATTAACCGCTGCAGAAGTCACCTTAAGTTTTATTGAAAGCCCTGAATTTGTGAGTAGCGTTGCACCAATCACGCTACTTTATTATGCCTATTTTAATCGTATTCCCGACATAGAAGGGTTGTTATTTTGGCTTAATAAATTTAAAACAGGAACGTCGATCCAAAAAATTAGTGCTGAATTTTCAGCCTCTACGGAGTTTCTGGCGAAATATGCTGATTTATCGAGTAATGAAGCGATTTTTGAGCGTTTATTTGACAATGTTTTTCAACGTGCGCCAACAGAAGCGGCAAAAAATCATTGGATTAATGCGTTTGAAAATGGGCAAAGTTTAGCCGATATTATGGTTATTTTTTCAACGACGCCTGAATTTATCTCTTTAAACAAAAATGAAATTCAAATAACCCTTGAATATTTCGGTGTTTTAAAAACACAGCCAACACGTGAAGAAGTTGATGCGGCAATAAAAAAAGGCGATCATCTGGCACTCATTACCGATCTTTATGTCAATAATCAGTATAAGGGTGAAGAAGTTCCTTTTCTAATTAAAGATGGAACGGTGATTGCAAATGGGGCAGTCGTTAATGCCACGGTTTTCATTGATAGTAATGGCAATAAAATTTTAGATGAAGGCGAGCTTTCTACCGTCACCGATAATGCAGGTAAATGGTCATTTCCTCAAGAACAAGCCACGTTTTCAGGTAATCTTGTTATTTCTGGTGGCATTGATATTTCGACTAGCCAACCTCTAAAAAATACCGTTACTGTAACCACAGGGGCATTGAATACGATTCAGGTTGAAACCAAACCATTAACCGCATTTTTACGCTATTCCACAAGTTCAACGCCACCACTTGAAGAAAATACCCTCACCGTTACCGAAGTCAATACGCTACGTATTTTTGCAACCTTCGATCAACCGATTCAACTGGAAACGATACCTATCATCACCATCAATAATGGAACAAACGAAATAATAACTGCCGCCAGTATGAGTGCGGTGAGTAATATTACCTATTATTACGATTTAGATGTGCCTGGCGGGGATTTTACAGGAACAGTGAGTATCAACACCAAAGCGTTACAAACTGGAAATATTGTTAAAATTGAAACGAGCAACCTGCTGTTTGAAGTCAATAATCCGCCTGCGATTTCATCAAGTGATGTTGCTTTAGCGATTGATGAAAATAGCGGGGCAGGTCAAATTATCTACACAGCAATTTCAGATGATCCCAATGCCCTTTACACTTTAAAAGATACCGTAGATAGAGCTTTATTAACCATTGATGGAAAAACAGGCGCAGTTACCTTAGTTGCTAATCCTGATTTTGAAACTAAAAAAAGTTATAATTTTACGGTGATTACGAGTGATACAGCGGGTAATTCAAGCAGTAAAACAATTAGCTTAGATATTAATGATTTAGATGAAGTTTCATCTGTGGTCACAGGGGTTAGTTCAACGACGGCAGATGGGAGTTATAAAGCGGGTGATGTTATTGTCGTTACTGTCGGTTTTGATGAAACGGTCGCAGTAACAGGTGTCCCTTCGTTAATCCTTAAAGTTGGCGCGGCTGAAAAAGTCATTAATTATGTTTCAGGTTCTGGAACAAATACGTTAAGTTTTAACTATACCGTCACTATTGCTGATGCAGAAGCTGATTTAGATTATGCAAGTACGACGGCTTTAAATTTAAATGGTGGAACAATCAAAGATACTGCAGGTAATAATGCAATCTTAACGTTAGCAACCCCTGCGGCGGCTGGCTCTTTGGCCACCAATAAAAATATT
>CAYROI010000002.1:6475-9499 GCA_964425835.1 uncultured Methylococcaceae bacterium | reverse complement strand
CTTAACGTTAGCAACCCCTGCGGCGGCTGGCTCTTTGGCCACCAATAAAAATATTGTCCTTGATAATGTCGCACCTCTATCAATGGCGCATTCTCCTGTAAGTGGAGCAACTAATGTCCCAGTAAATAGTGATCTTACCCTTACTTTTAATGAAAATATTTCCTTGGGAACAGGGAATATTCGCTTAACCAGTGGTAGTGATAGCAAAGTAATTAATGTAAAAACTAATGCCGATCAATTATCGATTAATGGCAATACCTTAACCATTAACCCAACCGATGATTTGGCTAAAGGACTAGCAACGTATACTGCGGTCGTAGAAGCGGGTGCAATCACTGATATTGCAGGTAATGCTTATGGCGGGCTAACAACAACGTTTACGACCACACTCAATACAAATATTGTCATTTTTGATTTAGTCGGTGGTAAAAGTTCAAACCATAGCAACAGAACATTTGATGCCAATGTGGATTATAAAATCTACTTAAAAGTTGTCAGTAACTTAGAAAATTTAAATACAGCCGCATCCTTTACAAAATGGACGGGTGGCGCAAATTTAGGCACAGGCGATGAAATTATTTTAGTCGGTAATGGCACAACAATCCAAGGGGCAGCAAGTAACCCAATTTTATCGGCAGGAAAAGTAACCGATTTAAAAAATAAAATTGAGTGGATAACGGCGGTTAATACCAATGCTGCGGATGGAAAAGCATTTGCTTTAAATAAAAACGGCATCGGTACAAGAGCGTTTGCAGGCAATACAAATAAAGCAACGTTATGGGCTGGAAGTGCAAAACTTGAGCTTGTTGGAAAAACAAATAAAATCACCATGCCCACTGGTATTATGACATCTCAAGGGTTATAGTGTGAAAGCAAGCTAATTTTTCAAGCATAAATGAGCTAAATTTAAATCATTTTAGGAGAACGTTATGACAGAAATAGAACTCATACTTAGCGGGGTGTTAGCCTCTTCAGTCGGGTTGCTTTTTTTCTTAAGATATTTACGAGAAGCTAAAAAAACAAAGTTAGCAGCAGAGGAAAAAGATTTATCAATCTCAGATAAACCGCCTAAAACAGAACCGAATTTACAAATAGCGGCAGAAAATGCTACCACTGCTATTGAAGAAGTAGAAAAAGAAATAGTAACGGAAGTAAAAAAAGAGATTGAAACAAAAGTTGTTGCGCCGAGTGTTAAAATAGATAGCGTTCAACAAGATGCAGAGATAAATAAACACCTGCCTCAAGATTCCATGTTAAGGCGACACTATCTAACGCATGTACAGATGATGTTAGAATCAGTTTATGCCCCGTATCCCACAGACTCTGTGTTAAAACGTCATTATCAAACCATGATTGCGGCAAAAGTTGAAGACTTATTAAAAGATGAACATAAATTGACATCGCTCATTTTTCATTATGAAGTCATTAGAGCGAAATTAAATAAAAAACAATTAAAAGCTAAAACTGTGCTTAAATATAAACCGTTGCAAAACACCGCAGCTAAAACAGAAAATAAGCCAATAAAAGTTCCTGAAGATTCTATGTTAAGGCGACATTATTTAACACAGGTTCGCGCAGTAATTGAATCAAAATATCCTCCATGTCCGACAGATTCTGTCTTAAAACGGCATCATCAAACAATGATTAATGTCGAAGTTGAGCAGTACTTATTGGATAGTCATAGCAATTAATAATTCATTTTATGTAATAGCTTTCATCCTTGATTCCACTTAAAATACAAGGTTTACTCTCTTTTTTCTAACATTCCATGACTGATTATAAATTAACCCATCTTAAACAATTGGAAGCCGAAAGTATCCATATTATTCGTGAAGTTGCCGCTGAATTTGAACGCCCTGTTATGTTGTATTCAATCGGGAAAGATTCAGCGGTCATGCTACATTTAGCAATAAAGGCTTTTTACCCAGGCAAACTGCCTTTTCCTTTAATGCATGTTGATACCACTTGGAAATTCAAAGAAATGATTGAATTTCGAGATAAATTAATTAAAGATTTAGATTTAGATTTAATTGTCCATAAAAATCAAGAAGGAATAGATCAAGGAATCGGCCCTTTTACGCATGGGAGTCAAAAGCATACCGAAGTGATGAAAACTGATAGTTTAAAGCAAGGGTTAAATAAATATAAATTTGATGCCGCTTTCGGCGGTGCGCGGCGGGATGAGGAAAAATCACGAGCAAAAGAACGCGTCTATTCTTTTAGAGATAAAAACCATCGTTGGGATCCTAAAAATCAACGCCCTGAACTATGGAATATTTATAATGGAAAATTGGATCAAGGGGAAAGCATCCGTGTTTTCCCGTTATCAAATTGGACAGAATTAGATATTTGGCAATACATTCACTTAGAAAATATTCCGATTGTTCCCTTGTATTTTGCTAAAAAACGCCCTGTGGTTGAAAAAGATGGGATGTTGATTATGGTCGATGATGACAGAATGCCGATTGCTGACAATGAAAAAATAGAAATGAAAATGGTACGTTTTCGTACTTTAGGCTGTTATCCTTTGACAGGAGCAGTAGAATCAACGGCAACGACATTACCTGAAATTATTCAAGAAATGTTATTAACCACCACCTCAGAACGTCAAGGACGTTTAATTGACCACGACCAATCGGGTTCAATGGAGCAGAAAAAGCGTGAAGGGTATTTTTAAATAGAGCATGAAAAAATCTTATTCTCAATTTAAAGCAGAAGATATTAGAAATTTAGGGATTCAAGTTATTCGTGAAACACTATTTACTGATAGCGTAAACTTAGTCACACCCTCTGATTTTTTACTTAAAACCTTAGCGATTAATAGTGAGATTCCTATTGAATCCGAAAAAGCAAAATCTGAGTTTTTAATCGCGCCTATTTTGACTGAAATCAGAGTAAATAATCCAAAAAAGTTTACTTACTTTTCAGGTTATCAATTTAATGTCGATAGTAAATTGGGATTAAAAGGCTTTTGTGATTTTATTATTTCAAAAAAATATAATGCCGCTTTTATAGAAAGTCCAT
>CAYROI010000002.1:0-6375 GCA_964425835.1 uncultured Methylococcaceae bacterium | reverse complement strand
TTTTGTGATTTTATTATTTCAAAAAAATATAATGCCGCTTTTATAGAAAGTCCATTAGTGGTTGTGGTTGAAGTTAAACACAATCAAGATTTACCCGATGCGTCACCACAGTGTATCGCCGAAATGTACGCCGCTCAACTCTACAATGAAAAGCATAAGGAAAATATTAGCTGTATTTATGGTGCATTGACCAATGGTTATGAATGGCAATTTTTAAAATTAGAAAATAACCAAGCTATATTGGATACTAATCGTTATGGAATTAAAAATTTATCTGAGTTGTTAGGGTTTTGGCAGGTTATTATTGATGGTTTTTGAAGGTATTTTAAAGAACATGTTAAAAGAAATTAAACTCACTAATTTATTATCCTTTGGAACAGAAACTAAAATTACTTTTAACGAAGGTTTAAATGTATTAATTGGTGCAAATGGTTCTGGAAAATCTAATTTAATAGAAGTTATTAGCTTGTTACAGGCTATGCCAAAGGATTTAACTAAAGTTATACGCGATGGAGGAGGTGTTGAAGAATGGTTATGGAAAGGCGAAAAAAAACCAACTGCAAAAATAGAAACTATTATAGAAATATCTAAAAAACAAACGCTACTTAAGCATATTGTTGAATTCCATGCTATTAATTATCTCTTTGAAATTAGCAATGAATCCATTAGTGACTTAATTGGTGAAACAATTACTTTGCCTCTCGCTGGAGACAACTCAGGCAGGATGTTTTCTAATACAAATTGTTTTAATTATAACTATGATGGTAATAAAGCTACGATTAGTTATGATATGGAATTTGGTATTACACAGATATGGGAAAACATTAAAAACAATCAATCTATTTTAATGCAGCGGCTAGATCCAAGAGTATACCCTGAAATGAGTCATTTAGGTCATTATTATGGAAAAACATGTCTTTATAGGGGATGGATAACTGGACGTGATGCAGAACCTAGAAAACTACAAAGAGCCGATTTACCCAATGATTTTTTAACAGAGGATTTAACTAATTTAGGGTTAATTTTAAATAGTTTTCGTCAAAATAGTGATGTAAAAAAACGTTTATTGGATGAATTAAGATTATTTTATGGTGATATTGAAGATTTCGATATTAGTGTGCAAGGGGGCTACGTTCAAGTTTTCTTTACAGAAAATGGATTTACGGTTCCTGCAACACGTTTATCGGATGGAACACTACGTTATCTTTGTTTATTAGCCATTTTATTACATCCAAACCCACCACCATTAATTTGTATAGAAGAGCCTGAATTAGGTTTACATCCTGATGTTTTACCAACATTATGCGACTTATTAAAAGAAGCGGCAAAAAAAACTCAAATAATTATCACCACGCATTCTGCAGATTTAATAGATGATTTAACGGATATGCCCGAAGCCGTGTTAGTTTTTGATAAAGAAGACGGCTCAACTATTGTTAATCGTTTAGATAAAAATGATTTGAGTGAATGGCTTGATAAATATAGATTAGGCGAATTATGGAGTAGAGGTGATATTGGAGGAAATAGATGGTGAAAATTACAATCTATATTGAAGGGGGCGGTGATAATAGAAATCTTCAAAAAAGATGTCGTCGAGGTTTTAGTGAGTTTTTTAAAAAATTAAACCTTCAAATTAATATTGTTGCTTGTGGAGGTCGTCAATTTGCTTATAACGACTTTTGCATAAAATTAAAAAATACAAAGCCTAATGAACATTGCTTATTATTAGTCGATAGTGAAGCTCCTATTAATGAAGGTATGAACGTTTGGCAACATGTTTTTCTACGAAAAGGTGATGGTTGGGCAAAACCAGATAAAGCAACTGATAAACATTTGCATTTTATGGTCGAATGTATGGAAAGCTGGTTTATGGCAGATAAAGAGGCTTTAGCTAATTATTATGGAAAAAAATTTAATAAAAACGCTTTATCAAAAAATACTAATATTGAAAATATTTCAAAACAAGATTTATATGACACTTTAAAAGTTGCGACTAAATATACAACGAAAGGCTCTTATAGTAAAGGGGGTCATTCTTTTGAAATTTTAAGTAAAATAGATGCTAATAATGTTACTAATAAGAGTCCTTCTGCTAAAAGATTACATAAAACACTTCAAGAGCTATTAAATCCTTCTGATTCATCTAGCTAACCTTCATTAATTAACATTTACTCAGAATTCTAGGAACACAATGTCCCACCAATCCGATTTAATCAGCACCGATATTAACGCTTATCTTGCACAACATGAACAAAAGGAACTACTACGTTTTTTAACCTGTGGTAACGTTGACGATGGGAAAAGCACCCTAATTGGACGATTATTATACGACTCAAAAATGATCTATGAAGATCAACTCGCCGCTGTTCAAGCCGATAGTGTTAAATCAGGCACAACAGGGGTAGGTAAAGTTGATTTAGCTTTATTAGTCGATGGCTTGCAAGCTGAACGCGAACAAGGCATCACCATTGATGTTGCTTATCGTTATTTTTCAACTAAAAATCGCAAATTTATTATTGCCGATACCCCAGGACACGAGCAATACACCCGTAATATGGCAACAGGGGCTTCAACGTGTGATGTCGCTGTCATTCTAATTGATGCGCGTTATGGGGTGCAAACACAGACTAAACGCCATAGTTTTATTGCTTCATTATTAGGGATTAAACATATTATCGTCGCGATTAATAAAATGGATTTAGTTGACTACAGTGAAGCAGTTTATCAAAAAATACAGCAAGATTATCAAAACTTTATCATCACACTTGGGTTAGAGGATGTTCATTTTATCCCCATGTCCGCTTTAGATGGCGATAATGTGGTTAATAAAAGTGACAACATGCCTTGGTATCAAGGGATTGCCATGATGGAAGCCTTAGAAACCATTAAAATTGCAGATGATTATAATTTTGTGGAAGCCCGTTTTCCCGTGCAATATGTTAATCGCCCTAATCTTGATTTTAGAGGTTTTTGTGGCACAGTCGCCTCAGGCGTGTTTCATAAAGGCGATAAAATTACGGCATTACCCTCAGGAAAAAGTAGTACGATTAAATCTATTGTCACTTACGAGGGCGAATTAGAACAAGCTTTTCCACCGATGGCAGTGACGTTAACCTTGGATGATGAAATAGATGTTAGTCGTGGTGACATCCTGATTAGTGGAGATAATTTACCAATAATTGCGGATAGTTTTAAAGCAACGATTGTTTGGATGACTGAAAAAGCGATGATTCCAGGGCGACAGTATTTAATAAAATTAGCCACACGAACGGTTTCGGGATCTATTTCCTCTGTTCATCATCGAATTGATGTCAATACCTTAGCGCATCATGATGCTGAACAATTAACACTGAATGAAATTGGCTGTTGTAATGTCTCGGTTAATGCGCCTGTGGTTTTTGATCCTTATACGAAAACTAAAGGTACAGGTTCATTTATTATCATAGATCGCTTAACTAATGTGACCGTTGGTGCAGGTATGATTTTGGGGAATACTGAGACGAGTGATTTTAAAGCAGTCACTAAAAAAGAACGGGCAGCACGTTTTAGTCAGCGACCTACGGCTATTTCTTTGAAAGGAGAACACGCTCAAGAACTTGCTTATCAACTCGAACGGCATTTATTTGATAATGGTCATGCGGCAACGATATTAGAAAAAGTAACGCTTGAATATATCAGTGTGGTAAAAAATGCAGGATTGATTTGTATCTGTGTTAATGTCGATGCGGAATTAAGTTTTGATTGCGATAAGCAAACCATTGAAAGTATTTACAGTGCATTGAAGGAACAAGGGATTATTTATTAACGATAGATAATTTATAGTTGGCGAAGTGTTAATAACGTTTTAAAATGATCTTTTGCTTTATAAATTGAATCTGTGAAATTTCAAAAAGAATTTGATGTCATTGTTATTGGTGGTGGTCATGCGGGGACGGAAGCGGCTCTTGCGGCAGCACGTTGTGGTTGTAAAACTTTACTGCTCACTCAAAATATTGAAACCCTAGGACAAATGAGTTGTAATCCTGCGATAGGTGGGATTGGCAAAGGGCATTTGGTGAAAGAAATTGATGCTTTAGGTGGCATCATGGCAACGGCAATTGATTTTGCTGGGATTCAGTTTAGAACTTTAAATGCTAGTAAAGGCCCTGCAGTCAGAGCAACGCGCGCACAAGCCGACCGAGTGCTTTATAAGCAAGTGGTGCGTAAAGTTTTAGAAAATCAAACTAATTTAATGTTATTTCAACAAACCGTCTCTGATTTAATTGTTGAGGCTGATAAAGTCACAGGGGTTACAACCCAAATGGGCTTATCATTTTATAGTCAAACCGTTGTTTTAACCACAGGTACTTTTTTAGGGGGGCGGATTCATATTGGGCTTGAAAGTTATACAGGGGGGCGAGCGGGTGAGTCGGCATCCATTGCATTAGCTGAACGATTACGGGAATATCCGTTTAAAGTGGATCGCTTAAAAACAGGGACACCGCCGCGCCTTGATGGGCGTACCATTGATTATAGTAAATTAGAGCAACAACTCGGTGATACCCCGTTACCTGTGTTTTCATTTTTAGGTGCTACCGAACAACATCCACGACAAATTCCTTGTCATATTACCCGAACTAATAGCCAAACCCATGACATTATTCGTCGTGGTTTAGATCGTTCCCCGATGTATTCAGGGATCATTGAAGGAGTAGGTCCACGTTATTGCCCGTCGATTGAAGATAAAGTAATGCGCTTTGCTGATCGTGATTCACATCAAATTTTTGTTGAGCCTGAAGGCTTAGAAACCCATGAGGTTTATCCTAATGGCGTATCGACCAGTCTTCCATTTGATGTCCAATATCAATTTATTCGTTCAATGGTAGGCTTTGAGCAGGCTGAAATTATCCGCCCAGGTTATGCGATTGAATATGATTATTTTAATCCCATTGATTTAAAATCATCCCTTGAAACCAAACATATGCGAGCCTTGTTTTTTGCAGGGCAAATTAATGGGACAACAGGTTATGAGGAAGCGGCTGCACAAGGACTGATTGCAGGGCTTAATGCGGCGCGATTGGTTCAAGGGAAAACAAGCTGGTGTCCACGGCGTGATGAAGCTTATATTGGGGTGATGATTGATGATTTAATTACCTGTGGAACACGTGAACCGTATCGAATGTTTACCAGTCGCGCAGAATATCGTTTATTGCTTCGTGAAGATAATGCAGATTTACGCTTAACTGAAAAAGGCTGGGAACTAGGTTTAGTTAATGATAAACGCTGGCAAATTTTTGTCGAAAAACGTGAAGCAATTAATCAATTACAGAGGCAATTAAAACAAAAATGGATTCGACAAGAAACGAAACCAGCGGCAGAAGCGGAAAAATTTTGGGGAAAGAAATTAACTAAAGAAGCCAGTTTAATGGATTTATTACGTCGCCCCGAAGTTGATATTGAAAACTTATTACATTTTTTAGATGATGAAATTGTAGATAAACAAGTTAGTGAACAAGTTGAAGTTCAAGCAAAGTATGCAGGTTATATTGCGCGTCAACAAACTGAAATTGATCGTGCTTTACGTTATGACGATTATCCATTAGCAACGGATTTTGATTATCTTCAAGTGCCAGGTTTATCCAATGAAGTCCGTGAAAAATTACAACGTCATCAACCTGAAACTTTAGGGCAAGCCTCAAGGATCCCAGGATTAACCCCCGCTGCAATTTCACTTTTATTAGTTTATTTTAAAAAGAAACATGGATAAATGCCGAGAAATGTTAATAACGGGGATAACCCGTTTAGGTTTATCAGAGGATAGGGTTAAGCTTGAAAAATTATTAAACTTTATAGAACTGATTGCTAAATGGAATAAAATTTATAACTTGACGGCCATTAGAGATAAACAGGAAATGGTAAAGCGACATATTCTTGATAGTTTAGCGATTAGTCCTTATATTCGAGGTCAACGATTAATAGATATAGGTACAGGGGCGGGTTTACCAGGTATTCCCCTCGCTATTTTTCACACCGAAAAACAGTTTGTATTATTAGACAGTAATGCTAAGAAAACTCGTTTTGTACAGCAAGTAATATTAGAATTAAAACTAAGTAATGTAAGCGTACATCAAGGGCGTGTTGAAGATTTTAAACCAAAGATAGGCTTTGATACCGTGACTTGTCGGGCATTTTCAAGTATGGATAATATTGCGCGATTAACAAGACATTTATTTAATGAGAACGGTTTGCTATTAGCAATGAAAGCGCAAAAACGAGATGAGGAGTTGAATGCTTTAGGTAAAGATTATCGTTTAATTGCGCTAAAAGTTCCCTTTATAGAGGCAGAAAGATGTTTGGTTTGTCTTGAATCCTCGATTATTTAATCGACTGATGTTA
>CAYROI010000001.1:30879-89571 GCA_964425835.1 uncultured Methylococcaceae bacterium | reverse complement strand
ATTCTGGACGGACTCTTTAGATTCAGGTGCAACCACCAAATCTCAAGTGATGTCTCATTTTGTCACCTCTGAAGAAGTCACTAACACCTTATCGACGTACATTCACATTGTCGGTGTTGATGATTCATCAATTGGCTAAGGTGTCTTTAAATTTAAGATAACTACGCTTAAAAAAGAAAGCAGGGCATTTGTCCTGCTTTTTTTTACTCAAAATTATATAACTTTACTCAACTTACTTTATGCGTAAACTCCTTAAAGAAATTGATTGCGCACTTAACCATTGGCATTTTTCAAAAGCCAAAACACTAACAAACTTAGGTATTTCCTCCAGCCCTGAGAAAGTTGATTGGCAAATTTACCAAGCGTTAATTTATATAAAAACCAATCAGCTTGATTTGGCTACATTGATTTTACAAACGGCATTAAAAAAAGCACCAAAAACAGAAATTTTGTATCTGCAACTTGGACAAGTACAACAAAAAAATCATTGTCCAGAATCTGCCTTGGCAACTTTTCATCAAGGTTCACAACAATTCCCTCTTTCAATTTCGCTTTTAAGTCACTATGTTCAATGTGCTAAAAGACTCGACTTAAAGCAATCCAAGGTTTTACAACAAAGGGCAGGGTTATTACTATCATTAATTGAATTTAATCAATTAGAAACCTTATCTTCTTGTTATTCTATTTTATTAGAAACAGAACGTGAAATAGGGGCTATTTGGTTGGAAAACGAACAAATCAAAGGCTGGTTAGTTGATCCAAATAATATTGAGCAAAGCCTTTCCATTCTTATTTTCTCGCCTAAAAATAAGGCTGAAATCATTGCTAATCAAGCAACGCCGCAATTAAAAAAAAGGGGGATAGGTCATGGTTTCAATGGCTTTAGTTTTAAGATTAAAGATTATGCCGACCAGGTAGATGTGGTTAGCAAAAGCTTACGAATACGACTTTTTGGTAGTCCTGTTGTAACTTATTCTGAGCATGAAAAACTGGCTATTCCTTATTTATTTAATAAAAACAAACCCTTAAAAACACAACCTCAAGATTTATTAATTGACATTATCATTCCCGTTTTTGATGATTTTAGTATTTTAAAACGGTGTTTAAAAGCCATTTCAATGGCGAATAATTTTAAATCTAAGGGGCATATTGTTATTGTTAATGATTGCTCATCTTCTAAGGAGATTAGTCTTTATCTTCAACAGTTTGAACAATCTTCTAAATTTAGCATTATTAATAATACTTATAATAGGGGGTTTATTGCTTCGGTGAATATAGGAATGCAGCAGCATCCTTGGCGTGATGTCGTATTATTAAACTCAGATACGATCGTGGTTAATAATTGGTTAGATCGTCTTCAAGCTTTGGCTTATTCCGATAAACAAATTGCCACAGTGACCCCGCTTTCAAATTATGCCGAAAAATTTAGTTATCCAAGCCCTTTTAAAGGGAATGATTTACCACCTGTCAAAGAGATAAAAAAGCTTGATCGCATTGCAGCTGATGTTAATAAAAAAGAAAAAATAGAAGTCCCCACAGGCAATGGCTTTTGTTTTTTTATTAAACGTGAATGTTTAAATCAAGTGGGCTATTTCAATCAAACTGATTTGTTGCGGGGATATAGTGAAGAAAGTGAATTTTGTTTACGTGCCAGTGAAAAAGGCTGGAAACATGTTTGTGCGACGAATGTTTATGTTGGACATGAAGGCGGGCAGTCTTTTAAACAAGAACGTGCGCGGTTAGTTTATCTAAATAACGAACGAATTAAACAAAAGTATCCACACTACTCAGAATCAATTTATCGTTTTATTGCCGATGATCCTTTAAAAAAAGCACGGAAAAAGATAGAAAGTGCCACTTTAAAACCTAAAAGTTGTGATGCGCTTCATGTTTTTGACTATTATATTGCTAATCATCCTTTATTTAAAGAACAGTTAAAATCAGAAGTTTTTGAGGGTAAATTAGTTTGGGTACTAACAATTACTTATAAAAGTTTTGAAACCTGTTTTCAATTATATTCTGTGACCCAAGCGCCTTCTAATTTAACTTATAGTTGTCTAACAGAGTCTAAATCATTAATTAATGATTTAAAGAAATTCAAATTAAAACAAATACAGGTTCATCATAGTGCTTATTTTCCAGACAGTTTAAATAAAGTAATTTCTCAATTAAAAATACCAATTAAAGTTTATCCTTACGATTGTTTTTTAAAAACGAATAAATTAACTATAGCATGGCGGCATTATATTAAAGAGATTAATGTATTTAGTGCTTATTCAAAATGTGAATATAATACTTATCCTAATTGTAAACAAGTTGCTTTAATGAATTATTTTTATTTTAAAAATTATAAACAAAATTATTTACCGTTTATTGCCATTTTTAATCAAATTAATAATAAACAAGTTGATATATTACGACAGATTATTGATGATTGGGAAATAAATAATATTCCTTTAAAATTAATTGTTATAGGTGATTCAGTTTTTAAACAAGAATTAGAAAGCAGTCAAAGAATTATTTTTATTTCTTTAGCAATTGAAAAAATTTATGAATTAAAAAACCTTTGTAGTCATGTTTTTATTTTACCGAATCGTTTAGATTTTATACCAATTGATTTGAGTTTGGCTCTACAACAGGGTTTTCAAATTATTGCGGTTTCAACACCTAATATTCAAGAAATATTACCACTCCAGCCGAATGCGATTACTATTGAAGACGCAGATGAACCGATTGCGGCAATTAAAAAAACTTTTCAACTTTACGCTAAAAAATTGAGCTAGAAGATGACGCTATTATTTCAAGGAAAATTAACAGGACATATTGGCAATATTGTTTTTGGGTGGGCATGGTGTCCTTCTGATCCTTTGCGTCGTGTTTATGTGGAAATATTAATTGATGGTCAAGCGGTTAGTTGTGTAACAGCTCAATTATATGATGCTGATTTAAGATCTAAAAATAAAGGCACGGGCTATTACGCATTTGCTTATATGCTTCCTGAGCATGTTTTAAAAACAGCCGTTGTAATTCAAGCTAAAATTGCCAATTGTGAGCAATATCTTGAAGGCAAGGTTTCATTAATAGATGATGAAGATTCAAAGAAAAAGGTCTTGCCCCTTGATACTATGCTTTACCATGATGGTGGACTTAGTTTGCATGGCTGGTTACGTGATCCTTTTGCGCCGTCAAAAATATTTACCCTTGAATGTTTTTATCAAGGGGAGATGATTGCTCGTACAAAAACTCAAATTATGAACGCGCAAAATGGCAGGTTTAAAATAGAACTGCCTGCTTTTTTAGCGGATGGCTCAACACATGAAGTTGAAATAAAAATAGATAAAGAAATGCATTTGCCAGGTAGTCCGTTAAAAGTTTGGACGCAACCACAAGGCACAACAACTTTGTTAGATTCGCTTTATCAGCCAAAAAGAAATGCGCTATCTTTGGAGAAAAATTATCAATTATTAAAAAAATTATTTCAAAATTATGAGCAGAGGCTTCCAAAAAGTTTACGTTTTAAAGATTATGGCTATTGGTATGCTACTTATGAATCAATTCCTGTTTTAAATAAAACCGCTGATGTTTTTGTTTTGATTGTCGTAACCCATTCAAATGACAATTTGGCTAAAACTTTAAATAGTCTTGTTGAACAAACACATACTAATTGGTTAGCTTGGGTTGAGGCGAAAATTCCTGTTGGATTTCAACATCACTCTCAAATTCAATCGCGTCCTGAGAAAATAAATTTAGCTAACTTATTTAAACATAAAACAAACTTATTAAGTTTTATTGAAGCGGGCGATCATTTACCTAGCCAAGCTTTGACGCAAGTCATTCATGTTTTTGAAACAAATGATAAAGTAGGGATTGTCTATACCGATTGTGACCAAGATAATAGGGAAGGTAAAAGAACAAACCCTTGGTTTAAACCCGCTTGGGATCATGATCTTTTTTTATCACATAATTATATTGATTATTTTTGTGTGGTTAATGCCGTGCTAATGACGCAGCTACCTAATAATATACATGCATTACCTTGGCAAGCGGTATTAGCGGCAAATGCACGGCAATTTTCAATTATTCACCTGCCCCATATTCTTTATCATCGTCGGTTTCATGCAGAAGTCTCTCATCATCAACAAAAGCTTAATTTACAATGGTGTCAGCAGTATTTAAAAACCCAAGAACCACAAGCTATTGTCAGCGTACATCCACAGCATTCATTTTTGCGTAAAATAACGCGTCCTTTACCTAAAAAACTGCCATTGATTAGTTTGATTATTCCTACGAAAGATCAAGCGAAACTTTTGAAAACCTGTGTTGAATCCATTGAAAAAAAATCGACTTATCCAAATTATGAACTGATTATTGTTGATAATCAGACGACAGATGATGAGGCGTTGAATTTGTTAGCTGAATTTCAAATTCGGGGGCATAAAGTGATGACTTATGATAAAAATTTTAATTATTCGGCGATTAATAATTTAGCGGTTGAACAAGCACAAGGTGAGATTATTGGCTTGATTAATAACGATATTGAAGTCATTACCTCTGAGTGGATGGAAGAAATGTTAGCGTTGCTTCTTCGACCTAAGATAGGGGCAGTCGGGGCAAAGCTTTTGTGGCCTAATGAGATGGTACAACATGGCGGTGTATTACTTGGGGTAAACAATCTTGCAGGACATATTGGCAATCATAATTGTGCCGAGGATTTAGGTTATCAAGGATTATTGCAAGTAACCCATCAAGTGGGCGCGGTGACGGCGGCTTGTCTATTAACCCGAAAAAGTGACTATTTAAAATTAAATGGCTTGGATGAAAAAGCGTTTCCTGTTGCCTTTAATGATGTGGATTATTGTTTAAAATTAGCGAAAAATAATTTGCGTTGTGTTTGGACACCTTTCGCTTGTATGATTCATGCTGAATCTATTAGTCGGGGCAAAGATGATACCGCTGAAAAAGCGGCAAGAGCGCAGATGGAAATGAATTATTTACGCGACCGTTGGACAGATGCCTTAATGAATGATCGTTATTATCACCCCAGTTTATCGTTAAATTCTGCCGATGCGCCTTTTTCAGCTTTAGCAATTCCGCCTAGAAAAAGAAATCCTAGACGGTAGTTATGTGATTGCATTTACTTTAAGCGCCTTATTTTCTTTCGCCAATAGGAGCCGCCAAGGCATTATTGACAAGCGCATTGACATTACTGCCTGTTAAACTTTTTAAAAAAGCAACCAGAGCAGCTTGTTCTTGTGTTGATAAATGAAGCGGTTTGATAAGCGGGTCTAAATTTTCATTTTTAACCCCACCTTGATTATAAAAATTAATAACTTCTGCCAATGTTTGAAATTGACCGTTGTGCATATAAGGGGCAGTCAAGGCAATATTACGTAAGCTTAGGGTTTTATATTTCCAACGATCGGCAGGATTTTGGGTTATTTCATAGCGTCCTAAATCGGTGCTTGTTGCTTCTGAAACACGACTAATGATGTTAGAATCAACGTTAATAAATTGCGTGGAGGTAATTTGAATCCGTTGTTTTTTAGGCAATTTCAACATACTTTGTTGATAACCGATCCCTGTATTGTGCAATTGATGATCGGTAAACAGCGCGCTTTTTTTGTTGATTAAATGGCATTGAGCGCATCCTGCCTTGCCAATAAATAAATGATAGCCTTGTTGTTCCTTTGCTGTGAGTGCCTTATTTTGCTGACCATAAAACCAGCGATCAAAAGCAGAATTAGCGGAATTTAAACTGCGTTGATAACTAGCTAATGCCATACCCACCGTTTCCATGGTTACACCCCGCTTAAATGCTGCTTGAAATAAGCCTTTGTAATCATCTTGTTGTTTAATTTTATTGATAACATAACCAATAGAAGGATTTGCCATTTCATTATGCGCTAAAAGTGGCGACCACGCTTGTTGCGCTAAACTATCTTCACGTCCATCATGAAAGAGTTTTTTCATATAAGCAACATTGTATAAAGTCGGAGCATTTCGTCTTACTGTTCGCCCTTCAACGCCAACAGAAGTCGCCATTTCATAGCTACCAAATCCCTGTTCTGGAACATGACACATGGCACAAGAAAAAGTATCATTAAGGGATAGGCGACGATCAAAAAAGAGTTTTCGTCCCAAGGCTATTTTTTTAGCCGTTGGTGGATTATTTTTTGGAAAAATAATCGCGGGTAATCCTAGCGGAGGATGTAAGCTATTGTTTAATAAATCAACAGACGTATCAAGTACTTGTTTAGATACGCTATTTTGCGTTGCTTGCTGATTTTCTTGAAGCAGGGTTTTTATATCACTGATTAAAGTGTCTGGATGTAAAAAATCAACGCTGTAAATATTGCGAATTATTTTGTTTTTATCTATTAAATAAACCCGTAAAAGATGCGAAAAAGTTCCTGTAAATTGTCCTTGTTCATTATAAACTTTTTGAATATTTTGTTGATAATGCTGCAAAATGGGGGCTAATTCTTGTTCAGATTTGGTGGTTAAAAACTGCCATTCTAAGCCTTGGTTTTGAAAATTTTTACCATAAGCGCGCATTTTTTCAGGTGTATCCATTGTGGGATTAAAGCTTAAGGTGAGCAGGCGTAGTTTTGAGGCGATTTTAGCGTTTTTCAACAACCGTTTTTTTATTTGATGGAAAACCATCGTTGCTAAAGGACAGCCATTGACATCACTACAGGTTGCATAGATAAAACTCAGTAAAACGATCTTATCCCCCATAAAATCAAATAATTTTTTAGGTTTGTTTTCCGAAGTTAAAACCGAACCATTGGCGGCTTTACCGAGTGCATCTAAATGATAGCTTCCTGCTTTAGGGGCATGAAATCCTAATGCACCATAACCTGGTGCTAATTGAACTGTGTCATCTTTTGGTGTTGCAATGACCATGTTTACCGTTAAAAACAACCCGCTAATTATGCTTAATGTTATTAAAATTATTTTTTTCACAACATGCCCTCAGCTAACATCTTCAATTATAGAGTGTTAAACTATACCAAGAAAAGGGGCTAATAGCTTGTTCCCTTCAATAAAAAATGCCTAGCCATTAAAGAGTTAACCTATGATAAATAAAACTAAATCTCCCCGTCATCGCGGTATCTATTTATTACCCAATTTATTTACTACAGGTGCGATGTTCTCGGGTTTTTATGCCATTACCTCTGCTATTAATGAACGCTTTGAAATTGCCGCAATTGCTATTTTTGTCGCGATGATTTTAGATGGTTTAGATGGTCGCATTGCCAGAATGACCAATACCCAAAGTGAATTTGGGGTGCAATATGACAGCTTATCAGATATGGTTTCTTTTGGCGTAGCCCCTGGGCTGGTGATGTATTTATGGGCATTTTCATCATTGGGAAAATTAGGACTTTTTGCCGCTTTTGTTCATACTGCGGGCGGGGCATTAAGACTCGCGCGTTTTAATACGCAAGTTGAAACCGCAGATAAGCGTTATTTTCAAGGGTTACCTAGTCCTGCCGCCGCTGCTATTTTGGCAGGTTTTTTATGGTTTAGTGTTGAATATAATTACGAGGTCGAATCCTTAAAATTCATTGCTTTAATATTGACGATTAGTACGGGCTTGTTGATGGTCAGTAATTTTCGCTACTCCAGTTTTAAAGAAATAGACTTTAAAGGGCGTGTGCCTTTTGTTGCAACGATTATCGTTATGCTAAGCCTTGCTTTTATTATGATACAGCCACCTGCGATGTTATTTTTACTTTTCTTGGCTTATGCGATTTCAGGTCCTGTGATTACCTTGGTCATGCTACGTCGTAAACGGTTACAAAAAAAAATAAAATAACTTGAGAGACGGTTCACAAACAGGTATAGTCTGGCTCTATGAAACCACCTATTTCTAACGCACAAATTAATTTAAAAAAATTAGCTTCACGGGCTAGTTTCTGTGCGCTTACCAAATTTATCTTAAATTTACTGCCTTAGGGCATTATTATTTTAAAGATTCACCAAACATACACCCTATTCTTTTTATTGATTTAAAATTTAAGTCAACCCTATTTCATGAACGGAGACATCATGAAAGATAAATTAATTATATTTGATACCACCTTGCGCGATGGCGAGCAAAGCCCTGGTGCGTCTATGACTCGTGATGAAAAGGTTCGTATTGCTAAAGCCTTGGAACGGTTACAGGTTGATATTATTGAGGCAGGATTTCCTGCGGCAAGTACGGGCGATTTTGAAGCCGTTCAAGCGGTTGCAAAGGTGATTAAAGACAGTACTGTCTGTGCTTTAGCGCGTGCTTTAGATAAAGATATAGATCGTGCGGGGGAGGCAATAAAATCCGCAAATAGTGCAAGGATTCATACCTTTATTGCTACTTCGCCTATTCATATGCAGTTGAAGCTGAATATGCAGCCTGAGCAAGTCATTGAACATGCAGTACGCGCGGTTAAAAGAGCGCGAAATTATACCGATAATGTTGAGTTTTCACCCGAAGATGCAGGACGTTCAGATGAAGATTTTTTGTGTCGTATTTTAGAAGCTGTGATTGATGCGGGTGCAACCACATTAAATATTCCCGATACGGTAGGTTACAGTATTCCGCACCAATTTGGTGAAACCATTGCAAATTTAAAGCAGCGGATTCCTAATTCAGATAAAGCTATTTTTTCAGTGCATTGTCATAATGATTTAGGATTGGCTGTTGCTAATTCATTGGCGGCAGTTATGAATGGCGCACGACAAGTTGAGTGTACTATTAATGGCTTAGGTGAAAGAGCTGGGAATGCTTCCCTAGAAGAAGTGGTAATGGCCATTCGGACACGACAAGATATATTTGACTGTGATACGAGATTGAATACGCCAGAAATATTGGGCTGTTCTAAATTGGTTTCATCCATTACAGGGTTTCCGATACAACCTAATAAAGCGATTGTAGGGGCAAATGCGTTTGCTCATGAGGCGGGGATTCATCAAGATGGCGTGTTAAAAAATCCTGAAACTTATGAAATAATGAAAGCCGAAGATGTAGGTTGGGCGGCTAACAGAATGGTATTGGGGAAACATTCAGGACGTAATGCGTTTAAAAGTCGAATGACGGAATTAGGGTTTGAGTTTCAAACTGAACAAACCTTGAATGAAACTTTTTTCCGTTTTAAACAATTAGCGGATAAAAAACATGAAATTTTTGATGAAGATTTACAGGCCTTAATTTCAGAAGTGAGTGTTTATCCTGAAACTAAGCAGGTTGAGTTGGTTTCATTGAAAGTTCAATCTGAAACAGGTGAGATCCCTAAAGCACATATTACGTTAAAAATAGATAATAAAGAAGTTTCAGGTCATGCCGAGGGGAGTGGGGTCGTTGATGCCAGTTTGAAAGCGATTGAACGTATTGTGCAGACTGCGGCAACTTTAGAATTATATTCTGTTAATAATATAACCTGTGGTACGGATGCACAGGGTGAAGTGACTGTGCGTTTAGAAAAAGGCGGGCGGATTGTGAATGGTCTGGGTGCTGATACGGATATAGTCATTGCCTCGGCAAAAGCTTATATTAATGCGATTAATCGCTTACAAATCCCTGATGATCGTCGTCATCCACAAGGGAATGTTTGATTCAATTATGTGAAATAGAGCGGTTGATTTAACGGCTCTTTTGTTTATTATTTTATCTTAAATTTTTAAAAAAATATTGTGGCAAAATCATTACAAGAGCAATTATTAGGCGCAGGGTTGACTAATAAAGCCAAAGTGAAAACTTCAAAAACCAATAAGCGTAAACAAATGCAAGCGGTACGCAAAAATAAAATTGTGGTGGTAGATGAAACCGCAGAAGCTATGAAACGCGCTAAACTTAAACTAATTGAAAAAGATAAAGCCCTGAATTTGCAAAAACAGCAATTTGCAGAAAAAAAAGCGATTATCGCGCAAATTAAGCAATTAGTGGATTCTAAAAAAGTCCCTCAAGATGCAGAGGGAGAAGCTTATAATTTTAGCGATGGGGCTACGATTAAAAAGATTTATGTTAGTCGTGATGTTCGAGAGCAACTTGTTCATGGTCGTTTAGCGATTGTTAAAATAGACAAACGCTATGAAATTGTGACCGCAGAAGTCGCCGAAAAAATTCGCCAGCGTGATGAGAACTGTGTGTTGTTATTAAATGAACGTAAAACGTCTGAGTTAATAGAGGAAGATGATGCTTATGCTGCTTATCAAGTGCCTGATGATTTGATATGGTAGTTATAAATTTTAACCAAAATATGAAAATCTTAGGGGTGAAGAGATGACAACTTTATCTATCAATAATATTGATTCAAGAACATTATCTGAATTACAAAATAAGGCGGAATTGTTTAATATTGATGTTAATGATTTAGTAAAACAATTAATTTCTTATGGGCTTAATAATCTTTCAGAGACTAATTTTAATTCGATTGATTCTATTTTTGGTTTAATTTCTTCATCAACGGATGGTTTAACGTTTCAACAAACTATGCGAGAGGAATAAATATTGTCTTCGGTCATTTTGGATACGAATATTTGGATATATTTATTAGAAGGGAGGCTTGAATTGAGTCATTTAAAAACTGAAATTGCCCAAGGAAAACTAACTCCCGTGCTAACCCCTGTCATTTTTGCAGAAGTTTTAGGGTGGCAGGAAATGAAATTAAAACAGGAAAATGAAATTAGGCAGTATTTCTCATCCCTTAAAATGCTAACACATACGATGGAACACTGGGAGCAAATTATTTCATGGCGAAAAAAAGGGATTAAAAAGAAAATGCCTGACTTATTAATTGCAGCTATATCTAAAAAATCAGGTTATCCTATTTTAACTAGAAATTTAAATGATTTTAAGAACCTGTCTGTAAAGGTAGAAAATCCTTGGGAATTATTGTAATAATTTAGGCTATTTATGCAATCTTATTTCCCTATTTCAAATTCTCAAGCCCTTCATCATCCAAGAGATTATGCTATCATCTTATTTTCTCTTATTTTTATTACAGTTGTTGTCAATTATGACGGGACTAATGGGGTATTAGCTGACCAAAAAACATTAGCCCTAATGACATGGGCTGCATTGATTTTAATGCTATGGGGAGAAACTAAAGCAGTTAGAATGCAAGTGATTTTGACCCTAGTTTTTGCAACAATGGCAGAGCTTTTTGCCTCCAGTTATATGGGGTGCTACCTTTATCGGTTTGATAATTTACCCGCTTATGTTCCCCCAGGTCATGGGGTGGTGTATCTGGCGATTGTTGCTTTAGCGCGTGCTGGTTTTTTTCAACATTATGCAAGAGAAATAGCAAAATTTGCAGTTATCACAGGCGGAACTTGGGCTTTATGGGGAGCTGTTTTTGCTTCACGTGAAGATGTAACGGGGGCAATTTTATTTTGTATTTTTCTAGCTTATTTGATAAAAGGTCGTGCGCCAATGATTTATTTAGGGGCATTTTTTATTAGTACGTGGTTGGAAATTGTAGGAACTTTTTCAGGTACATGGGCATGGGCTGAAATTGATCCTATTTTTGGTTTTACCCAAGCTAACCCGCCGAGTGGGGTTGCCGCTTGTTATTGTTTTGTTGATTATTTATCTATTATAACAACTAAATTTGCTTTAAAAAGTTGGTCTTCTTTAGTCAAAAGTTTTTCATTTAAACTAGGTTCATCATGAGTTATAGTAACGTCAAACTATAGGAGTTAATCCATTGTTAATAAACGTCTCTAATCTCATTTTTGAATACACAGGTTTTCGTGCTTTAAATGAACTTTCTTTTTCGATTCCATCGGGAAGTATTACCGCTTTAGTTGGACCTAATGGCGCGGGTAAAACCACGTTATTACGCTGTTTATCTGCCTTAGAACAACCTTTAACAGGCTCAATTAATATTGATGAAATTGACGTTTTAGAACATCCCCGTTTATGTCACCGTAAAGTAGGGTATTTATCAGATTTTTTTGGACTCTATGATCGTTTGACTGTTCGCCAATGCTTACATTTTGTAGCAAGAGCGCAAGGGATTGAAACCAGGAATTGTGAGCAAGCCATTCTTCGTGTAAGTCAACAACTAAATATTAGTGATCGTTTAGATCAAACCCCTGCTGAATTATCACGGGGATTACGCCAGCGTGTTGCCATTGCACAAGCCATTATTCATCAACCTAAAGTGGTGTTATTAGATGAACCTGCCTCAGGTTTAGACCCAGAAGCACGCCATTTATTAGCTGATTTATTTTTAAATTTGCAACAGCAAGGGATGACTTTAATTGTTTCTTCGCATATTTTATCTGAGTTAGAAGCGTATTCTACCGATATGTTGGTGTTACGCGAAGGGCGTATTATCGAACAAGTTTCTATCAAAGAAAAATCACAACAGCTTAAAGCATTTAAATTAGTTTTAACCCATCCTGTTTCTGGGCTTGCAGCGATTTTATCGTCAATTGACGAACTTTCTGAGCTAGAAATTAGTGCAGAACAAGCGATTTTTAAATTAACAGGAAGTAAAAAAACACAACACAAGGTCTTAAAAACCTTATTTGCACATCAATTACCTGTGTGTGAATTTAGTTTGATAATGACTAACTTACAGAATGCTTATCTCTCAACGGTGAAACAATGAACCCTGAATTTCAACGCCAGCTTTATTTAGCGTTCTCTCTTTCTCGGGTAATTGGTATGCCTGTTTTTTTATTGGTTATTTTATCATCGGCTTATCTTTTAGACGATCAACGTTTTGACGATGGGGTAAGTACAATTGCATTAGGTTTGTATACCTTAATCGTTTTATTTTGGGGCGTGAAACAAGCCGCAAGTAGTATTTTTGATGAATTACAAAATAATACCTGGGATATACAAAAAACTTCGGCGATTTCAGCGTGGTCATTAGCTTGGGGAAAGTTACTTGGAAGCACACTTTATAACTGGTATGGTGGCTTTCTTTGTTTATTCGTTTATACCCTAGCAACACCTGAACCTGAATATATTATTTTAAACTGGGTTTACTGTTTAAGTGGTGGCTTACTTGCCCAAAATTTTAGTTTCTTAGTCAGTTTATTTTCATTACGGCGTAAACAGAATTTTAATACAGGGTTTAGTTATTTATTAGTTGTCATTGCATTGATGTTTATTGTTCCTGTAATGCTTAATAGTCATGATGTTTATCTTGGAACAGTGTCTTGGTATCAGCAATCTTATAATCTTGCCTATTTTATTGGCGGGAGTTCAATCATTGCCTGCTTATGGCTTATTATAGGTAGTTATCGTTTGTTATTAGAAGTATTACAAATTCGTACCTTGCCTTGGGTCTGGTTATCATTTATTAGTTTTTTAATTATCTATTTGACAGGTTTTTTTATTGAAGATACAGGCGAGCCTGAATTGACGCTATTGATAGCTTTAATTATGGTTTGCTTTGGTGTTTGTATTATTAGCAGTTATTTATTATTATTTATTGATGACAATAACCCCATGTTGCTTCGTAAATTATGGCTTTACAGTCAACAGGAACAATGGTTGCGGTTATTACAAGAAATACCTTGTTGGATGGTGAGCGTTCTTTTAGCCTTACCTGTCACCCTTTTTTTAACTTTAACTTATCCCGTAGAAACCATCGAAGAAATACACCCTTACCCTTTGGTTATTTATTTATTGATGTTACGTGATATAGGTATTTTACTTTTTTTTAGTTATGCGGCTAATCCTAAGCGCGCAATAGGACTGAGTTTATTATCTATGATTTGTCTATATGGTTTATTGCCTGCTATTTTTTTGAGTATGGATGATAAAAATATAGCAGGATTTATTTTGCCCATTTTTAATGAAAACTTATTCTTAGCAGTAAGTTTTTCCCTGTTACAAACCGTAGCGATTGGGTTTCTTTTATTTCAACGTTGGCAAAAGTGTGTCATGGCAATAGGTTATTAGTAATGGCTTGGTTTCTTTTATTTGCAGCAGGTTTGGCAGAAATTATTTTTGCATTAAGCCTGAAATATAACGAAGGCTTTACTAAGTTAGTCCCCAGTATTATTACTTGTATTTCAGCCTGTTTAAGTTTTTATTTACTGATGGAATCTATTAAATCTTTGCCCTTAGGCACAGCTTATGCGGTATGGACAGGGATGGGGGCAGTTGGGGTCACCATTTTGGGTATTTTTCTTTTTAAAGAATCTGCAGATTGGATTCGATTAGTGTCAATTAGTTTGATTATTTTGGGAATTATTGGGCTTAAATTAACTTACGTAGAATAATAATGCTGCATTTAATTTATCAATCGCCTTTAGAATCGGCAACATTACAGCGTATTGCAATCAATGACAGTGTGTTATTTATGGAAAATGCGCTTTTTAGATTGTTAAAATCCAGTCGTAATGCAAGTGAATTAGAAACAATGTCCACACACTATTCATTATTTGTTTTAGATGAGGAAATAGAAATACGTGGTATTAATCCCGATGAGTTGATTGCAGGAATAAAGGTGATTGATTATCAAGGTTTTGTTACTTTAACCTTTAATCATTCATTAATACAAACATGGAATTAGTATTAAATGATGAGGGTTTTTTGTGTAATGCCACTGATTGGAATAAGGAAGTTGCCGTGATATTAGCGCAATTTAATCAAATAGAATTGACCCCAGCACATTGGGAAATTATTTTTTTTATTCGTAATTATTATCAAGATTTTAAACATTTACCAAACGCACGCGTGTTCACGAAAGCAATTGCCAAAAAACTCGGGACTGATAAAGGAAATAGTCGTTATTTACACAAATTATTTCCTCAAGGCCCTTTAAAATATGCTTGTAAAATCGCAGGCTTACCGAAACCGCCTACATGTTTATAAGCCATTAGCTTTGTTTAAAACGATGAATCTGGCGACGTTGTTTTTTATTAGGTCGGCGTTCAGTTTCTGAATGCGGTAAAAATTGTCGTTGTTCCTTGTTTTGGATAATCTGTTGTTGACGTTTATCATGACTTTCAGTTGTTTCTTCATATAATAATATCGCCTCGGAGGCTGGGCGACGTTGATGATTAAGCCCTAGAACTTTAATATCCCAACGATATAGATCTTTATGAATTGATAATTGTGACCCTATTTTAACTTCTTTACTGGGCTTACAGCGTTTGCCGTTCAAATGGACTTTTCCGCCTGATACCGCTTCTGAGGCAAGCTTTCGAGTTTTAAAAAAACGCGCAGCCCATAACCACTTATCAATTCGTAATGATTCTAATTCTGACATTAATCTTTAATTATCATAAAAAAGCTTAATTCTACCTTGTCTGCATTTTGATTTATATCTTTAAAATTAAAATGTGTATTTTAAAAATAGATTATTTGCCGTTTGTGGCGGAGAAAAATATGAATTTTGAAAAAGTCATTTTTGGTTTTTTTATTGTGTTTGCATTAACACTTAATTTTGGTTTTTTTTTAGGGGAAATGGAGAACGCCCAGTATCATAATGTTATGGAGTTATTTGCAGTCATTGTGGTAAATTTAATTGCAACAATTTTAAAGTTGGGTGACCGTTCCCAAATTGGCGCAGTGCTTTTGGCAACAAGTTTAGTTGCCGATTTACAATTGATGCTGGCTGCAATGTATTGGACTTATGCCGTTTACATTACGGGATTAGGGATAACGGAGGGAGTCATGGCAAGTATTGTTTCACTTTCAGGGGGAGCATTACTGGCGAATATTATTTCGACGGTTATTTTAGTCAGTGAAACATTAATGTCTCGATTATAAATAGATTGGTTTAAGAGATATAAAATGGCAGCACCTGTTGATTTAAGTCGCGTTTCCTTTATTGTCATGCGCGATATGCGCCGTCCTATGATGGCATTGCTATTAGTTTATTCAATAGCTATTTTGGGGATGACGCTGATACCAGGTATAGAGAAAGACGGCAAAACGGAAACCATGAGTATTTTTCATGCGTTCTATTTTATGACTTATACTGCAACAACGACAGGTTTTGGTGAAATTCCAGAACCCTTTAGCGATGCCCAGCGTATGTGGGCGATTATTTGTCTTTATACCAGCGTTATTACTTGGATTTATGCCATTGGTACCATTGTTCATTTATTACAAAACCCTTTTTTTATTCATGCCGTTGCTGAGTGGAAATTTTCGCGTAATGTGCGGCGTATTCAAACCCCTTATTTTATTCTCTGTGGTTTTGGCGATACAGGTAGCGTGTTAGCACGAGGGTTAAGCGATTATGGCTGGGCCTGTGTTATCATTGATGAGAATGAAGAGCGAATTAAAGCCCTGCAATTGCGTAATTATAAAGTGCCTATGCTTGGTTTATATGCGGATGCCAGTGTTCCAAAGCATTTATTGGAAGCGGGCGTTAAAAGAAAAAACTGTAAAGCAATTGTCGCGATTACTAATGATGAAGAAGTTAATTTAAAAATTTCAACAGCCGCGAGAGTATTAAATCCTGATATTGGTATTATTACCATGTCTAAAGTTGAAGTCGTTGAAGATACACTGGCTAATTTAGGGGGAGAAGTTCATATTGTTGATCCTTTTAAAACCTTCGCTAAAGTCTTAGCCGCTGCAATGCACAACCCAGGTTTTTTTGCCTTAAATCGTTGGCTAGTTCGAGAAAAAAGAGAACGAATTAATTATCATGTCAATCCCCCTTTAGGGAAGTGGGTGATTTGTGGTTATGGGCGAATGGGGTATGAAGTTAATCGCGTCTTCTCTAAATATGGGATAACGGCGACTATTATTGATCCCCATGTTTGTAAAAATAAGCAGTTCAAGCATTATATTGTTGGGCGTACTACATCTAAAACATTAGCTGAAGCGAAAATTGAGGAGGCAGTCGGGATATTAGCAGGTACAAATGATGATGGGCATAATTTAGGTATTTTATTAAATGCGCGTCATTTTAATCCTAATTTATTTACGATTGTGAGGCAGAATCGGCATCAAAATGAAGTGGCATTTGAGGCAGGTAATACGGATATTATTATGCAGCCAACGTTAGTGACTGCTCGGAAAATATTATTTCTATTAATCGCGCCTTTATTAAAACCTTTTTTCTTTTATTTGTTAGAAGATAAAAAAGGGCGGGCAGATGAAATGCAAAAGCTTATTGAATCGTTGCAAGCAACTATTGGTGATAAGCCACCTTATTTAGCCACGATTAATTTTACCCGTGAAGACAGTAAAGCAGTCATTCAATGGCTTGATAAAGGAGAAGATGTATTTTTAGGAAATTTGTTAAGGCATCCTGATAATAGAAATAATTTACTAGAATTAGTTGTTTTTATTATTAAATCAAAAGATGAGTTTCTAATATTACCTAAAGCGGATTATAAAATTAAAGCAGGGGATCAATTGCTTTTTTGTGGAACAAGACGTGCGCAATGTTTATTTAATGCAACGATTAATAATGAATATAAGTTATTTTATACCCAAAAAGGGAGATTTATGCCTAGAGGCTGGGTTGCACAAAAAATTTGTAAATGGCGGTCAAGAAAGGGATGATGCGCGAATGATGCTCTGCAAGGTAGCAGAATGATTAACTAGTTTAGCGAAATCCTGTTTAAGTTTGAAATGCGCTAACGTTGCTGTAGGTAATAAATTATAATCTGCAGGCAGGGTGATGGTTTTATTCGCTAATTTAAGTACTAAGTCTTCCAGCCCAGGGTTATGTCCGATAATTAACACACGATTTGCTTGTTTAGGTAATTGTTGAATGATTTGTTTCAAGGTATGGTGATCCGCCCTATAAATACGCGGGTCATCATGGATATGGCTATCGGGTAGTCCCATTGATTTACAGATTTTTTTTGCGGTTGAAACCGCACGTACGGCAGGTGATGTGAGAATAAAATCAGGAATAAGCTGTTGCTGTAATAGCCAAACGCCTAAACGTTTAGATTCACGTTTTCCTCTTTTTTTTAATGGGCGATCAAAGTCACTTTTATCAGTAGACCAATCAGACTTTCCGTGGCGTAAAATCAATAATTCTTTAGTCATTTTTTGTTAAATAAGAAGTAAAAAAGAGTCGGTCTATAAGCCGGGTTTTGTTAAAAACAGTCATTCATCTAGGCGATAAGTCACCTTATCGCTCAAGCAATCTACCCAGAAACGGTGCGGGTCACACCCCTGTTTCTCTATTTGATCTTGCTTCGAGTGGGGTTTACCTTGCCACGCCTGTTACCATTTGTGCGGTGCGCTCTTACCGCACCTTCTCACCCTTACCGCTCACTTAGAATCAAAGATTGTAAGTGAGGGGCGGTTTAATTTCTTCAGCACTTTCCGTAGGCTCACGCCCCCCAGTGATTATCTGGCACTCTACCCTATGAAGCCCGGACTTTCCTCTCTTTTATCATTACAATAAAACAGCGACTGTTCGACCGACTCTTGAGAGAATTATACCGTTTTAATTATTTTTTTCCATTATTTTCTTTTTTATAAAAAGTAGATTCTTGTAAATATCTTTTAAATCACCGATATTAGTTGCATTAAAAGTACGACTTATGCTGTATTGATATTTATTTTTATCGCGTTTATTTACAATAACAAAGTTCCAATTTTCACCAACGATAAAACAGCCTTTCATTTGCTTAAAATCATTTAATTCTATTGCACTAATTAATTCAGCTAATAATTGCGGTTCAGGATTTGAATATTGTTGTCCTTTTTTAAATTCTTGGATAAAGAAATAAGGCTTTTCAGGGTATTCTAAACCTTTTGCGACCACAAAATCAGTAACACCTTTTAAAATAAAATCTTCGGTTTCATACTCCAGTGCTTCTTCATAAAAATCACGGGTTTTTTGTTCTAATGATTTGAAATTAATTTTATTTAAAATAGGGGCGATAAAATGAATTTTTAAATCTTCTTCATTATAAATTCGGATAAAATCTATTTCTTGCTCTAAAAGGTTTTCTAAAAATAAACATTCTTCATTTTTTAGATTAATATTATTAACAAACCAAGGGTTAAAAACTTTATGATCAAAATTTCTATCAATATTAAATAGTTGTTTGAGGTTTTTAAGCTCAATTTTACTAAAGGTATAAATTTTTTTATTATTTTTTAATTTATTAAATTCACGCGTAATTTCATCTAAATTTTCTTGCGTAAGAGCGGTTACGAAATCATTAAGTTTCATTAAGTTAGTCGCTTATTTATCAGATAACAGTTGGGTGATTTTAATGGCAGTTTCTAAAGCGCGTTTTCCCGCTTCCCCTGAAACTAAAGGATTTTTTCCTGTTTGAATACAGCTTATAAAATGTTTAATTTCTTCAAGCAATGCATCCCCGCCTTCAAAAATAGACTCTTCAGTTTCTATTTCAGGAATACCTGGGAACATTTCTTTATCGCCTGTGCGGTGTTTTGTGAGTATTTTGTTTTGAAAGTCAACGGAAATATAAGAACAGGGACGAAACATCCGCATTTTACGCTCAACTTTCATGCTAATACGACTGGCGGTAACATTAGCGACACAACCATTTTTAAAAGTTAAACGCGCATTAGCAATATCTGTTCCCTGCGTTAAAACAGCTGTACCGCTTGCATCTATTCGTTCTACTTCACTATCAACTAAAGCCAAAATAATATCTATATCATGAATCATTAAGTCTAAAACCACGCTGACATCATTAGCGCGAGGATTAAACGGCGATAAACGATGTGACTCAATAAACAAGGGCTTACTATCATTTTTATCTAAACCTAAAATAGCAGGGTTAAACCGTTCTAAATGACCTACTTGAAGAATTAATTTTTTTTCTCTAGCAATACTAATGAGTTCATCGGCTTCTTCAACAGTGATAGTAATCGGTTTTTCAACTAAAACATGAACACCTGCCCTCAAGAAATCTTTTGATACTTGATGATGCAAACAGGTTGGAACAACAATACTCACCGCATCAACTTGAGATAATATTGTTTTATAATCAGTAATAGCTTTTGCATTATATTTTTGGGCAATTTCCTTTGCAGTTGCAGGGTCAATATCAACAATAGCCACTAATTCACAATCAGGGTGCGTTGCATATTTTTCAGCGTGAAATTTTCCAAGATAACCTGTACCGATAACTGCACATTTAAGTTTTTTCATGTAAATTAAAATAATAAGAGGGTAGGATAACAATAAAAGGGGGCGTACATTTAATTTAGCCGCTCAGGTTTTCCGATAAGGTAACCTTGAGCATATTCAATGCCAAAATCTTTCAGAATATCTAGGATAGCTTCATTTTCTACAAATTCTGCAATCACTTGTTTTCCTAAAGCTTGAGAAACTTCTGCCAACGCTTTGACAAGAATTTTATCTTCATTATTTTTATCAACTTGGCGAATAAATGTACCATCTATTTTGACGTAGTCTACGGGCAAATGTTTAAGGTAATAAAAAGAAGAGAAACCAACCCCAAAATCATCCAATGCAAAAGCACAGCCTAACTTTTTTATTTTTTGAATTAAAGATTGTGCGGCTATAAAATTAGAAACGGCAGAAGTTTCAGTAATTTCAAAAATAATTTGTTTAGCATCAACATCTGGATGATTTAATTGTTGACTAATGGTTTCAAAAATCGAGGTATCATTAAAAGATAAGCCTGATAAATTAATTGATATTTTATAGTGTTTATCCCTTTGTTTAAAGTCAATATGCTTTTTAATGGCCTCTTTAATCACCCAACGGTCAATTTTACCAATGATTCCTAATTCTTCAGCAATGCTAATAAACTCATCGGGCATAATGAGTGATCCCTCTTCATTTAGCATCCGAATCAAACATTCATAATGACTAATTTCATTATTTTTAATATTTAAAATTGGCTGATAAAACAATATAAAATTGTGATGAATTAAAGCTTGTTCGATACATTCTCGCCAATAATGATTTTGAGTTAATAACGTATGATATTTAAGGGTGGGTGAGAAAATATGATGTTGTCCCCCCCCATGTTCTTTGGCGCGATACATTGCTAAATCAGCATGAGTTAATAGTTCATCGGTGTTTTTACCGTGTGTGGGATAAAGTGCAATACCAATACTGACACTCACTTTATAGGGTTTACCATTGAGTTGATATTCAAGTTGCGACAAGTCACGGGTAATTTTTGCCGCTGCGATTTCAACCCCAAAAACATCATGTGTTTGCATAATAATACTAAATTCATCACCCCCAATACGAAATAACAAATCAGAAGGTCGCAAACTTTCTTTCAATTGTTGTGTCACTTTTATCAATAATTGATCGCCTGCAGTATGATTATGGCTATCATTAATAATTTTGAATTGATCTAAGTCTAAGTAAAATAAGGCAATTAAAAATCCATATCGTTTTGCAGAATCAATTTTATTTTCCAAATAATTATGAAACATTTTTCGATTTTTTAAACCTGTCAGTGGATCTTTAGTTACCATTTTAACCATTTCAGCTTCAACACGTTTACGTTCGTTAATATTAATCCCTAGGGTTAATATTAATTTATCAGTCGCTTTAGTTTTTCCCTTTATTAAAGTATGTAACCAAGCAATATGGCAATTACCACGATTCGTTAATAAAATCCCATCGGTTTCAAAAATATCAAGTAATTTTCCTTGTCTCAATTGTTCTATTTTTCTTAAATGATCATTTTCTAATTTTGGAATAAAACTTGAAAAATTTCTTCTAAGAATTGCTTTTTTTTCGATCTCTAAAGCCTCAATACCCGATTTATTAATCGAAATAATTTGTCCTTTAAAATTTTGTATAATAATAATAATCGGCGCAATTTCAATTAAGTTTTGAATAAAATCACGTTCCAATGCCAGTTCTTCTGATTTTTCTAATAGCTTTTGTGTATGTTCGCCAACCTGAATTTCTAAGGTTTCTAGTTTTTTGGCAACGGCTAGTGCTGTGTTATTGAGTTGATCTAATTCATCACTTACAAATAATATTTTTGGTTGCGATAATAATTTTTGTTTAAATTCATCGTAGCGTTGATTAGCTAATAATGGTAACGCTTTTGATAAAATAGTCATTCGTCTTGAGAAAATTTTAAGGGTAAGGAGCAATAATACAAAAGCAATTAAAAAACTGGTGATTCCAAATAAGACTATTTGTTGAGATACCTCAAAACTTTCCAAGGTATCAAGAGACAGTTGATAACTAAATAAACTTAAAAAAAATAAAAATACCCCCCCAAAAACCAAAGAAAATTTCCATTTTAGACTTAAAAAAAATCGTTTTTTAATCATGTTGACCCAATAAAACCTGATAGCTTATAAAAAGCGATCAGGTTTTTATCATCAGTTTAAGAATTATTACTGATATTAATTTAATTTAATCCAACGCAGACGATTGGCATTGCTTACCACGGTAAGTGAAGACATTGCCATCGCAGCCCCTGCTACCATTGGATTAAGTAATATCCCAAAAAGAGGATAAAATAGACCCGCTGCCACAGGAATACTCAGGGTATTATAAAAGAAAGCCCCTATTAAATTTTGCTTAATATTTATAAGTGTGACTCTCGACAAACACATAGTTTCAGGTATTTTTAATAATGAACCTTGCAAAATAACAATATCTGCACTTTCGATGGCAACATCTGTTCCTGTTCCAATCGCAAAGCCAACGTCGGCTTGCGCTAATGCGGGGGCATCGTTAATGCCATCACCGACCATGCCGACGACTTCCCCTTGTTGTTGTAATTTTTTTATTACAGCGGCTTTGTCTTCAGGAAAAACTTGCGCTCGGATTTCAGTAATGCCTGCTTGTTTAGCAATCGCTTTTGCAGTCATTTCATTATCACCTGTGACCATTAATATTTTTACCCCCAACTTTTTTAATTGTTGTACGGCAAGCATAGAATCCTTTTTTATCGGATCAGCGACACTAATAATCGCGGCTATTTGTTGGTCAATCGCTAATAACATCGGGGTTTGACCTAAAGTGGATAGTTTTTCAAGCTTTTCAATACAATGACTATAATTGATTCCTTTATCATTCATTAAAGCGACATTACCAAAAAGAATGCTTTGTTCTGCAATTTCCCCACTAATACCATGACCTGGAATCGCTTCAAAAGATTTAACTTTTTGCAGTTTTATTTTTTGAGCAACCGCTTTCGCTAAAATAGCGGCTGCTAAGGGGTGTTCTGAACCTGACTCAATACTTGCTGCCAGTTGTAAAACTTTGGTTTCTTCAATATCAATGAGTGTTTCTATATGGCTTACGGTCGGTTTTCCCGCCGTTACCGTGCCTGTTTTGTCTAAAACTATACAGCTTAATTTTCCCGCTGTTTGTAGGGCATCACCCTTACGAATTAAAATGCCTAATTGCGCTGCACGACCGACAGAAACCATCACCGAAATAGGCGTGGCTAATCCTAAAGCACAAGGACAGGCAATGACTAATACGGTCATTGAAGTCACAAAAGCATAACCTAAGGCAGGCTCTGGCGCGAAGGTATACCAAATGAAAAAGGTGAATAAAGAAATAGCAACGACAATAGGCACAAAAATGCTAGAAATTTTATCCGCTAGTTTTGCAATTTCGGGCTTACTCGATTGAGCTTGGCGTACACTGTTGATGATTTGATATAGTGCTGTATCCCGCCCTATTCGAGTTGCAGTAAATAGAAAACTACCCTGTTGATTGATTGTTCCTGCAACGACGGTTGCCCCTTTAATTTTTTCAACAGGGAGAGGCTCACCTGTTAGCATGGATTCATCAACGGTTGAATGACCTTCTATTAATTCACCATCAACGGCAATTTTTTCACCTGGGCGAACTCTTAATGTTTCACCTAAACGGACCTCTTCAATGGCAACATCTTGTTCAATTCCCTCTCTAATCACCCGCGCTGTTCGTGGTTGCAAACCAATTAAATTTCGTATGGCTTGTGAGGTTTTTCCCCTAGCACGTGTTTCTAGTCCCGCGCCTAAGTTAATAAACGCCAAAATAATAACGGAAGCTTCAAAATAAGCATGAGCCGAAAGAGACGGCAGGAATTGATAATAATCTAAAACCACACAAGAATAGATCCAAGCAGATCCTGTCCCTAATGTAATCAGGGTATCCATATTGGCTTGTTTTAATTTTAACGCTTTCAATGCACCGCTATAAATATGCCAGCCTGAATAGATTAAAATAGCAAAGGTTAGCAGGGCTATTTGTGGCCAAAACCATTGACCTACCTCTGATCCTATTTCAGGCAACCAATCCATATGACCAGCAATCATTAAGGGTAGACCAAAGCCCGCGGCAACTACCGCTTTTTTCATTAAAATTCGATAACGTGCTAATTCTTGCTGTTCTTGTTGATGCGGGTCTTCAAATCCTTCCATCACAGCGGCATCATACCCCGCTTCTTTAACCGCTTTTATTAATTGCTCACAATCGGCTGACCCTTTTACAATAGCCGAATGATCTGCAAAATTAACGCTGACAAAAGTGACCCCATCAACACCTGTTAATGAGCCTTCAACAGCACTTACACAACCTGCACAACTCATTCCTAAAATAGATAATCTCAGCGCATTATTAGACGGTTCTAATTTTTCTTGAGTACTCATAAAAAGATAGCCTGCTTTAGATAGGGATAGATTTAAATATAGGTTGAGATATAATTTTTAATGTGTCATATTACCTCATAACCTGCCTCGGTAATTACGTGAGTAATCGCGCTTTCAGTTGTATTGTCTGTTTCATATTCAATCTCAATTTTATTATCTTTATGACTAGCTATCACTTTTGTAATTCCCGCAACAGCCTCTAGTTTATTTTTCGCGTTGGTTTCGCAGCCGCTGCATTTCATACCTATTACATTTAAAGATATTGACTTTAACATTTTTTCTCCGATTAAATTTTATAAAACGAGATGATACGCAAACGATAATTAGGTATTATGTTACCCATCTCATATCTAAGCACTTTACCTTAACGAGGTCATAGAAAACAATGATTTTAAAATTATTTTTTAGTAGTCTCCTTATTTTATGTAGTTTTAATTTGTTGGCAACGGAATTAGGAGAACTAACTTCCGAACAATTGGAAAATCTACAACAGCAACAAAATCCATTAATTATTGACGTTCGTACCCCAAAAGAATGGACGCAAACAGGTATTATTCCTAATAGTCACCCATTACAATTTTTTGATGAGCGAGGAAATTTTGATAAAGAAAAATGGCTAACCGAGTTAAAAAAACTCCAAGAAAATAGCGATCAGCCCGTTGTTTTAGTTTGTCGGTCAGGTAACCGATCTGCAAAAGTAGGTGAATTTCTAACTAAAAAATTGGGAATGAAAAATATTTATCATTTGTCAAATGGTCTTCAGCAATGGAAAAAATCAAACCATAAATTGGTTGAAAGTTGTTATCCTAAGAAACATTGTTAATCTTATGTCTACAAATAAAACCTTTACTAATCAGGCTATTGCGCTCGCTGGTATTGCACAGTCTGCCGCCTTAGTTCAGCAATTGGCAACAACGGGTAAAGCAGATAATAATGCGTTGGAAGCCAGTATTGGGAGTCTATTAAAACTTGATTCTGAATCTGTGATTGATGTTTTTGGTCATCTTGCAGGGATTGAATTTGGACTAAAGCAACTACAGGAACAAATTACAGGTTATGATGTTAAAAATCGTGAACAAGCACGTTATGCCGCCTCTTTAGTTTTTTTAGAACGGCAATTAATTAAACAACCTGAAATGCTAAAAACGATTAAACAAGGAATAGAACGCGTACAATTACAAACGGAACATTTTGAATTAACGCATGAAAATATTTTAGCTAATTTGGGAGATCTTTACACTAATACACTCAGTACGATACAGCCGCGTATTATGGTTAATGGTGAGCCGCAATATTTAGAGCATCCCAACGTTGTAAATAAAATAAGAGCGTTGTTATTAGCAGGGGTTCGGTCTGCTCTTTTATGGCGGCAATGTGGCGGCACACGTTGGAAATTTTTATTTTATCGTAGAAAACTTCAAGCAGAAGTTAAATTTCTATTAACCAAGGTTTAAAAAATAAATGTCCATGTTAGTTCAAGTAACGGGGCTTTATCGTTATTATGCACAACATTGTGCGGTTGAAAACTTAAGTTTTAGTTTAACCCAGGGTCAAATTTTAGGTTTTCTAGGTGTGAATGGTGCGGGGAAAACCACAACACTACAAATGTTATCAGGGACGCTTGCACCCTCTGCAGGAAGTATTAAAATCAAAGGTTTTGATTTACTGAAACATCCCTTGCAAGCTAAATCGGCACTAGGTTATTTACCTGAAACGCCGCCCTTGTATAAAGACTTAACTGTGGACGAGTTTTTAGGTTATTGTGCAAAATTACATCGTGTTCCTAAAAATAATCATCAAAAAGCAATTAATAACAGTAAAGCCTGCTGTGGACTTACACAAGTTGGAAAACGATTAATTACAAATCTTTCTAAAGGTTATCAACAACGCGTAGGGATTGCCCAAGCTATCTTGCATAAGCCTGAGGTTATTTTGCTTGATGAGCCAATGGTTGGCTTAGATCCCGTTCAAATTAAAGAAATTCGACATTTGATTAAAGACTTAGCACAAGCGCATGGGGTTATTTTATCCAGTCACATGTTGTCAGAAGTACAAGCATCCTGTACGGATGTGCAAATTATTCACCAAGGGAAACTTATTTTAAAAAAAACGGTGACTGAATTAAACCAACAAATGGATCATACCCGAGTTAAGCTAACAACCCGTAAAGCGATAGATATTAACCAGCTTAAAACCCTTAAAGAAATTACCCAAATTGAATCTTTAGCGAATAATCAATATCTGATTCATTATAAAAATAATGAAAAAACTATGGAGGCATTAACAGAAATAATTATTACCCAAGGATGGGGGTTAGAAGAAATTACCTTATTGAAGCAATCACTTGAAGATGTTTTTCTTTCTTTAACAACCGATTCCGCTTAATAGAATGAATATTTATGCACTTCCCCCCCAACTTATTAACCAAATTGCCGCAGGAGAAGTCGTTGAACGCCCTGCCTCAATTGTCAAAGAGTTAGTTGAAAATTGTTTTGATGCAGGCGCGAGGCAAATCTCCATTGATATTGAGCAAGGGGGGATTCGATTAATAAAAATTTATGATAATGGCTGTGGCATTGAACAAGAAGATTTAACACTCGCCTTATCTCGTTATGCCACCAGTAAAATCAGCTCTTTAGATGATTTAGAACAGGTTAAAAGCATGGGGTTTAGAGGGGAGGCTTTATCAAGTATTAGTTCTGTTGCGAAATTATCTTTAACTTCAAAAACAGCACATAGTCATGATGCTTGGTGTATTTCAACCGATGGCGCAGAAGCTGTTTTTGATATTCGACCTGCAGCGCATCCTCAAGGCACAACGGTTAAGGTCGAAGATTTATTTTATAATACGCCTGCAAGACGTAAATTTTTAAAAACTGAAAAAACCGAATTTTCACATATTGAAAATTTAATTAAAAAAATGGCATTAAGTCGTTTTGATATTGGCTTTAAATTAACCCATAATCAACGTGAAATTATTAATTTAAAAATTGCGGATACGGAATTATTACAGCAACAACGAATAGCCCGTATTTGTGGAAAGGAATTTATAAAAAACTCGCTAAAAATAGACTTTATTGCTTCAGGATTACAATTGTCAGGCTGGGTTGGACTGCCTACGTTTTCACGTAGTCAGCAAGATAGGCAGTATTTTTATGTGAATCAACGCTTAATAAAAGACCGCCTAATTGCTCACGCGGTTAAAAAAGCTTATCAAGATGTGATGTTTCAGGGTCGTCATCCTGTCTTTGTATTATATCTAAGCTTAGACCCTGCTTTAGTGGATGTTAATGCCCATCCTGCTAAGCTTGAAGTTCGATTTAGAGAGGGTCGCTTAGTGCATGATTTTTTATTCCGTGCGTTGCATCGAAGTATTGCTGCACAACGCCCCTCAAGCCCAGAAATAGATATTATTGAATCTCAAGCGGTGGATTACGATATTCCCGTGCCTATAAAACAACAGTCAACATCATTACCTTCGTTTCAGTCTTCCACCTTAACCGCACACGCTTCTATCCCTTTTAATGTTGCAGAGGAAACGCAACACTACGTTATTCAACCACAAATAGAAGAAAATGAAACACTAACGACGGTGTGTTTTCCGCCATTAGGTTACGCGATAGCACATGTACATAATATTTATATTTTATCTGAAACCCAAACAGGAATTATATTGGTTGATGCACATGCCGCCCATGAACGCATTACTTACGAGCGATTAAAAAAACAATATCACCAAGGACATATTGCCAATCAACCGTTATTATTGCCTATTAAAATTTCAGTGACTTCAAATGAAGCCGATTTAGCCGAACAACAGCAGGCTATTTTTAATGCTTTAGGGTTTGAAATTAGTCGAATTGATCTTGAAACTTTATTATTGCGTTCAGTCCCCGTCTTATTAGCGAAAGCGGATAATGAAACTCTCGTTCGTGATGTTTTAGCCGATCTTGCGGTAGATGAGGAGAGCGAACGAGTAAAAGAACGATGTAATGAAATTTTAGCGACCATGGCATGTCATAGTTCCGTGAGAGCAAAACGACGTTTAACTATTGACGAAATGAATGCGTTGTTACGAGAAATGGAGCAAACAGAACGGATTGGACAATGTAATCATGGGCGACCGACTTGGGTTAATTTAACACATGCTGAATTAGATCAATTTTTTTTACGAGGTCGATAAAATAATGGATTCAACCTTTTGATGAATAAATTGATATGGTAAAACAACTTCCCCCCGCGCTATTATTAATGGGACCTACGGCTTCTGGGAAAAGTGCGTTAGCAGTACAGCTTGCCCAAGAATTAAATACGGAAATCATTAGTGTTGATTCTGCCTTAGTTTTTAAAGGTATGGATATTGGTACAGCAAAACCCAACTTAAAAGCACGCGGTGGCATCGTGCATCATTTAATTGATATTATTGACCCGAGTGACTCTTTTTCTACAGGACAATTTAGAAAACAAGCCTTAACTTTAATGGCAGATATAACCGCGCGTGGTAAGATTCCAATCTTAGTGGGTGGTACAATGCTGTATTTTAAAGCCCTTATTCAGGGAATGGCAGCGTTACCACCAGCAAACCCCGATATTAGAAAACAATTAGATCATGATTTAAAAACCCTAGGAAAACAAGCGTTACACCAGCGGTTAATGAAGGTTGATCCTGAGTCGGCAGCAAGAATTCATCCTAATGATCCTCAACGGATACAGCGTGCTTTAGAAGTTTATGAAATTAGTGGTAAACCCTTAAGTGTTTTATTTAAAGAATCTCAGCATAACGCGCTTCCTTATCGTCCCTTAAAAATAATTATTGCCCCCGAAGATCGTAAACAATTGCATGATATAATTGCCCAACGTTTTAAACAAATGCTGGCCCAAGGATTGATTGCCGAAGTTGAAAAACTTTATCAACGCCCTGATCTCAATGAAAACTTACCTGCGATTCGGGCGGTCGGTTATCGGCAAGTTTGGTCTTACTTAAGCGGTGAAGATGATTTATCAGCCATGACTGAAAAAGCAATTATTGCCACACGGCAATTGGCTAAGCGTCAATTTACTTGGCTCAGAAAAGAAACTGATGCTAAGCAATTCTTATCAAATGATGCGCTGTTATTTGATAAAGCTTTAAAAGAAATAGCGTGTCTATTATAGCGCTGTAGTCAAGCACAAACTTTTATTTTTTAACTTTTTTTAACTTTAATGTCCTACAAATTACCCCCTTTAAAAACATTTGATGCCCCTGTAAAAGTACTGTTTACAGGCTACTTGACGGCAGTTGCCTTTGGCTATTTTTTTGCCCTTATTCAAATTTTATTTACCCACGGCATGGCGGATGGAAAGTTTGGTCTATCCGTTGATGATATTGTTTACAGTTATTATGGGAATCGCTCAGGAACTGTGTTAGAAACCAAATTAAATGGTTCAATGAAAGATAATGCGTCTGAGACTGAACGATTTACACTAATACAATGGACTCGAGATGGCGCAGAGGAATCGGCTTATGTTTCCTCAGGTAGTAAAAAAATTGTTGATAATAAGTGTGTGATGTGTCACAACGAAGCGGCTTCAGGGATTCCTGATTTTACAGAATTTGAAAATTTAAAAGAACTAACCCATCAAGATGAAGGCGCAACCTTTGCCTCATTAACCCGTGTGTCCCACATTCATTTATTTGGGATTAGTTTTATTTTTATGTTTGTCGGGCTTATTTTTAGTTTTTCAGAGACCAGTACGGTTAAATATAAATGTATTGCCATTGGTATGCCGTATATTTTTCTTGTGGTTGATATTTTATCCTGGTGGTTGACTAAATTGAACCCGTTATTTGCTTGGTTAGTTATTTTAGCAGGGGGCGGGATGGCGATTGCTTTTGGGTTTATGCTCGTAGTTTCGATATTAGAAATGTGGTTTTATAATCAAGCGTTTATTGATGCAACAGGAAAACGTTATATTCAATGGAGTACTTATATTGAATTAAAATTTAAAAAACTAGAGTGCAACACAATACGTTGTTTTATTGAAAAACTCGCTTCTTTTTCCCAAAAAATGCTTGTTTTTATATGGAATAAATGGTTGGAAATAGGATTTCCTTTTGTAAAAGAAAAGCTAAAAAAGTATCTACATTTACCAAAATAATGACCTCGTTTGACCATAATTGATTAAAAACTTAAGGAGCGTTTATGTCTAAAATGAGCCATATTAATGTGATGGAGAAATATGAAGAGCATCGAGAATCAATACATCATCTGTTGGGTTCTATATTGAGTTGCTTTGCTAATGAAAAAATGTTTGAGCAATCGCAAAAAGAATTAAGTGCATTATTTACCTCGCTAAACGATTATTATCCTTTCGTAAGTATTTTGTATTTACTCGATGAAAATGGAAGACAAATTTGTCATAACATTGCTAATATACATTTTAAACATACCCAAGCGATTGGCGAAGGCATAGACCGTAGCCAACGCCCTTATTTTTTATCGGCAATAAAAAGTGATTTACCTGCCATAACCGAGCCTTATTTATCAACCGTTGGTCGTGAACTTTGCCTTTCTGCGAGTACGAAAATTTATGATGAAAAGGGGACATTGAAAGGCTATATCATTTTGGATATAGATCTCAATGAAATGCTTATTTTTTTTACAGGGGAAAGTAAACGGGTTTATTTTGAACCTTTTTTTAAGGCAATGTATTCATTAATTGTCTTTGGTTTGTTTCTCGTTTCCTTGTTTTTAATTTATTCCTCGGCAGTTGAATGTTATCGAATATTTTATTCTCTTATTAGAGATAGGTTGAGCATTGAAATTCCCTTTGGCATGGTTATTTACTTAACATTAGCCTTAGCTATTTTTGATTTAGGTAAAACTATTTTAGAAGAAGAGGTCTTACTTTATAAAGACATATCTCGTCATAGTTCGACACGGCGTACCATTACTCGCTTCATTGCCGCCATCATTATCGCTATTTCCATTGAAGCATTATTAATGGTTTTTAAATCAGCACTCCATGGTAAAGAAGAGCATATTATCGGCGCAGTGTGGATTATTTTAGCCGCAGGCGTATTATTATTAAGTTTGGGCGTGTATATTTATTTAAGTAGTAAATCAGAGGCCTTATTAATTGACTACCGTAACAAACATAAAAATAGGCAGCAAAAATAAGCATTTATTAACCCCTATATCCCTTTTAGTGTTATTAAAATTATATGTGTAATCCCTTATTAGAAGTAACTGAACTTCCTCAATTTTCTAAAATAAAACCAGAACATATTGTCCCTGCAATTGATGAATTATTGACACAAGCCCGCACTGTGGTTAATCAATGCTTACAACAAACCGTTTATACCTGGGACAATTTAGTTGATCCTATAGAAACAATTGAAGATAAATTGAATAAAGCGTGGTCGCCTGTCAGTCATTTAAACTCGGTGCTAAATAACGATGAACTCCGTGAAGCTTATAATGCTTGCCTTCCTAAATTAAGCGAGTATTCGACCGAAATGGGGCAAAACAAGCCTCTGTTTCAAGCTTACCAAAGTATTAAAGCCAGTCCTGAATTTTTCAAATTAGACACTGCCCAAAAGAAAATTATTACGAATGCCTTAAAAGATTTTCAACTATCAGGAATAGATTTAGCGAATGATAAGCAACAACGCTATAAAGAAATAAGTCAAGCGTTATCAGCACTTTGTAGTCGTTATAGTGACAATGTTTTAGATGCAACCAATGACTGGACAAAACTAATAACGGATGAAAATGACTTAAAAGGTCTGCCAGAATCTGCAATGATTCAAGCTAAACAAGCCGCAGAGCAAGTGAATAAAGAGGGGTGGCTGATTAGCTTACAATTTCCTTCTTATATTGCCGTAATGACTTATGCAGATAACCGTGAATTACGCCAACAACATTATCGCGCTTTTGTGACCCGCGCTTCTGAATTAGGCGAACATCCTGAGTGGGATAATTCAGATATTATGGAGCAAATTCTCAGCTTACGGCATGAAAAAGCGCGCTTATTAGGTTTTGAAACTTACGCACATTATTCCCTAGCGACCAAAATGGCGAATAAACCAACGGAAGTTATTTCATTTTTAGATGATTTAGCCCAAAAATCCTTACCACAAGCACGTCAGGATTTACGGGAATTAGAACAATTTGCTCAACAGGAATATGCTTTAAATGAATTAAATGCTTGGGATGTTAGCTATATTTCAGAAAAAATGCGTCAACATCATTATCAATTATCCCAAGAAGCGGTTAAAGTTTATTTTCCTGCCAATAAAGTTATTACAGGTTTATTTGCAGTGGTTGATAAACTTTATGGATTACAAATTGAAGAAATCTTTGAATTTGATCGTTATCATGCTGATCTACAGTTTTTTGAAATTAAAGATAAAAATAATAAACTTCGAGGAAAGTTTTATTTAGATTTATATGCTCGAGGGAAAAAACGGGGTGGCGCGTGGATGGATGACTGTGTTGGGCGTAAAAAAATGGGGGATGAAATTCAACAGCCTGTTGCCTATTTAACTTGTAATTTCACCCCACCTGCGGGCGATACCCCCGCGCTTTTAACTCATGATGAAGTGACCACTTTATTTCATGAATTTGGTCATGGTTTGCAACATATGTTAACCCAAATAGATTATTTAGGGGTTTCAGGAATTAATGGCGTAGAATGGGATGCGGTTGAGTTACCGAGTCAAATAATGGAGAATTGGTGTTGGGAAAAAGAAGCCTTAGCTTTAATGTCTGCCCATTATCAAACAGGCGAACCCTTACCTGAAACACTTTATAATAAAATGTTAGCGGCGAAAAACTTTCAAGCTGGGATGATGATGGTACGTCAATTAGAATTTAGTCTATTCGATTTTAAAATTCATCAAGCCTTTAACCCCGAACAGGGGGGGCGTATTTATCAAATTTTAGATGAAATTAGGCAGCAAGTCGCGGTGATTATTCCCCCTGATTTTAATCGTTTTGCTCATGCGTTTTCGCATATCTTTGCGGGCGGTTATGCGGCGGGTTATTACAGTTATAAATGGGCTGAGGTTTTATCCAGTGATGCTTATTCTTTATTTGAAGAAAATGGTATTTTTGATCGAAAAACAGGCGAGGCCTTTTTAACCCATATCCTCGAAAAAGGTGGTAGTGCCGATGCAATCGAGTTATTTAAAAATTTTAGAGGTCGTGAGCCTAAGGTTGATGCTTTATTACGTCATAATGGTATTAGTATTTAGCTAAAAAAGGAGAGTTATTTAAGATGACTCTCTTTAATTTCTACCCATGAGGTTAATATTGCTTCAACTTCAATTTCTTGAATAGAATAATCCTGCTTATTGAGTTTATAAGGATTAACAATAGATAAAGATTTAATCACTCTATTGATATTCGTTTGATAAACACGGCTCACAGGGGTACAGCCAAATAATATAATGGAGGGTTTATTTAATCCCCAAGCCAAATGCGCAGGCCCTGTGTCGTTACCTAAAACCAAATCTATTTTAGCAATTAAAGCTTTTAAATCATTAAGACTTAATTTAGGCAATACCTGTGCATAATCAGAGCAGGCAGCAATCCATTCTGCCTTATCTTTTTCTGCTTTATTTCCCCACGCAATCAGCACATTTTGTTTTAATTTATTTGCTACTTGCAAAAACTTTTCTTTAGGATAATTACGACTTTCCCAAGTTGAGCCAATAATAAAAACTATATTTTCACGATTTTGACTTAAAAAATTGTTTAATTGAAGTGGGTTGTTTTCAAAATAAAGAAAAGCTTTTTTTTGCTGAATTTGCTCAGCACTAATGGAAAACTCCAATGGTTCAGATAAGACTTTCACGTTGCGATCAATGGTATTAGCATCATAAGGGCTGTAAATTTTATGGGTATAAAAATAACTGGCTAATTTTTCTCGAATGGATTTTTTATCAAAGCCTGCAATATTTTTACCTAATAACCTCGCAGTAAGTGCCGATTTTAATAAACCTTGAACATCAACAATTAAATCATAATGATTATTGGCGTAATGGCGCACTTTGTTAATTTCTTGGAAAATATTTTTTTTATTGTTTTTTAATGCTTTTAAATTAACCGTTAGAATTTGATTAATATCGGGATTAAACTCTAAGACCTCCATAAAACGTTCTTCAACGATCCAATCAATTTGAATCGTGTGATCGTGGTGTTTAATAAATTGTAGGGCAACCATGGCATGAACAATATCACCCAAAGCCGATAGTTTAACAATCGCTATTTTCATGGTCTGTCTTATCTGTTGAATTGTGTCATTTATTGTATCATGTGCGGTAGTTTATGCCTTCTCATCTCAATTTTAAGAAAATGTATGAAATTAAAACGCAGCTTAGTTATTTTTTTTATTATCTCAGTCATCGTATTGGGTCGTTGGTATTTACAATTATTACCCCCTGCACCCGATGTAACTTTTACGACCATTACAGGTAAAAAAATTGTTCTGAAAGCGCTGCAAGGCAAAATTGTTATGATTAATTTTTGGGCAACCGATTGTAAAAGTTGTATTAAAGAAGTCCCGCATCTCATTGAACTTTATGATAACTATCATACAAAGGGTTTAGAAATTATTTCAGTTTCAATGTATTATGATTTACCTAATCATGTCGTTACTATGGGTAAAAATAAAAAAATTCCTTATGATCTTGCGTTAGATTTACGGGCAGAACATGCAAAAGCCTTTGGTCATGTTCAATTGACCCCAACGACTTTTTTAATCAACCCGCAAGGTCAAATTATCTCAAAAAAGACGGGGCTATTTGATACGATGAAAATGGAAAAACAAATCCAACGATTAATTTCTAAAATGCCTGTAATATAAACGCCTGAACCTAAAACATCATTTATAATATCTATAAGCTATAATAGACTATTAAATCAGAAAAATAATGCTTAATAAGGACAATAAAATTTATCTTAATCGTGCCACAATTTATTGGTTAATTACTTTATCGTTAACGCTAGGTTCTTTTTTTCTACGTGATTCTAGTTGGCGAGGTTCTCAACAATTAGACACTTTAATGGACGTTATTGCAACCCTCTTAGCTCTGATGGTTGGCATTATGGCTTTGGTACGTTTTTATAGCCGAAAAAATAATACTTTTCTCATTATCGGTGCAGGCTTTATTGGTACCGCCTGTTTAGACGCTTATCATGCTTTGGTAACATCAATTTGGTTTAAAGATTATTTACCTTCTGAATTCCCCGCCTTAAGTCCTTGGAGCTGGGTTGCCCCGCGTTTATTTTTATCAATTTTACTTTGGCTCAGTTATCTTACATGGAAAAGAGAACAACGTTTAGGTTCTAAAGGTAGATTAAAAGAAAAAACTGTTTTCGGTTTTGTCGCACTTGCAACCTGCGCCAGTTTTTTATTTTTTATTCTTGTTCCACTTCCTCCCGGCTATTATCTTAATTTTATTTTTTATCGCCCGCAAGAAATCGTCCCCGCGCTATTTTTTATTGCCGCATTAATCGGTTATTTAAAGAAAGGTCATTGGCGAAATGATACTTTTGAACATTGGCTTGTTTTAGCCCTGATTATTAATATTATTGTGCAAACACTGTTTATGCCATTTTCAAATGCGCTGTTTGACGGAGAATTTGATATTGCACATTTACTTAAGAATTTAAGTTATTTAACTGTGTTAGTGGGATTATTTATTAGTATGTTTGTTTCGTTTCGCCAACTTGAACAACGGCTAGATCAAGAACGCCTCTCCTCGGAAAAAGCTTTACAAGATTCAGAGACTTATCAAAGAGCGATTGTTGATAATGTTGTAGATGGTTTGATTACCATTAATCAACAAGGCATCGTCCTTTCTTTTAATAGAGCCGCCGAACTTATTTTTCAGTATTCTCCTGACGAAGTCATCGGAAAAAATATCTCCCTATTAATGCCGAACCCTTTTGCCAAAGAACATAATCGTTATTTAATGAATTATATTAAAACAGGCAAGCGTAAAGTTATTGGAATTAACAGAGAGGTTAGAGGACTTTGTAAAAATGGACTCACATTTCCAGTGGAATTAGGTGTTAGTGAACTCCAAATAGATAACCAAACTATCTTTTTAGGCGTTGTTAGAGATATTTCTGAACGTAAACAAAAAGAAGTAGAACTAGAGAAAGCTAAAAAAGCTGCAGAAGCTGCAAGCGGAGCAAAATCAGAATTTTTAGCTAATATGAGTCATGAAATTCGGACGCCTTTGAATGGCGTTATTGGTATGATTGAATTGGCATTAGGGACTAAATTAGATAGCCAACAATTACGTTTTTTAACGGTTGCCAATCAATCCGCTGAATTATTACTTAATGTTATTAATGATATTCTTGATTTTTCTAAAATTGAAGCGAAAAAATTGGAACTTGATTTCCATCCTTTTATATTACGAGATAGTATTGAAAGTACCGCAACAGCGATTGCAATGCGAGCGCATGAGAAGGGTCTTGAGTTGATTTGTTCCATTGCTAATGAACTTCCGAAAAAGGTTATTAGCGATAATGTGCGTTTACAACAAATTATTATCAATTTGGTTGGTAATGCTATAAAATTTACTAAGCAAGGTGAGATCTTAATTAAAGTTGAATATTCAAAAGATAATAAACCGATACAAGAAGAGGATACGGTATTATTGCATTTTTCTGTACATGACACAGGCATAGGAATTGACAAGAATAAGCAGACAAAAATTTTTGAAGCCTTTAATCAATCAGATGCCTCAATAATCCGTCATTATGGTGGCTCAGGTTTAGGGTTATCTATTTCTTATCAATTAGTTAAATTAATGGGTGGAGATATGTGGCTAGAAAGTACCCTAGGGAAAGGGAGTATTTTTCACTTTACGATGGCTTTAAAAAAACTAAATGAAGTGGATGTAGGCGAATCAAAATCCATTGTAGGTTGCGGAAAAATTAGTCATATTTTAGTCATTGGTGATAATGTGACGCATAATGCCGTTCTTGAAGAAACGTTAATGAATTGGGGGATGGAGTCTGTTGTCGTTAAAACTGCTCAAGCGGCATTCAAAGCACTACAACAAGCACAAGAAACTAAAATAGCATTTCAATTGATTATTACAGATTATCAAATGCCTGAATTAACAGGTTTGGAATTAGCCAAGCACGTACGTAGTAATACCTATTGGAAAGATATTCCCATCATACTACTATCTCCAGTTACTTCATTGACAAAAATTGAAATGGGTGATTATGCGCATTTGATTGATGGTTTTTTAGCCAAACCTGTACAACAATCGCAATTATTAGAAAAGATTGAATCTTTCGTTTGTGATTCAAAACAAATGATTAAAGATCCTGTTCAATATGATCGTTATCAGCTGAATCCTAAAATGCGAATATTATTAGCGGAAGATAATGAAACTAACCAAGAAGTCGTTCGTGGTTTATTAAAACAACAAGGTATTATCCAGCTTACCATCGTTAATACGGGCAAAAAAGCCGTGGAAGCCTATCAGAAAAATCAATTTGATGTTATTTTGATGGATATTAGAATGCCTGAAATGGATGGTTTAGAAGCAACAATAGCTATCCGTAAGTTAGAACAATCGAGCCAATCCAAACCTATTCCCATTGTTGCATTAACAGCACAGGCAATGAAAGAAGATATAGATCAGTGTTTATCTTCTGGAATGAATTATTACACGGCAAAACCGATTAATAGTGCTGAATTATTTAAAATATTAATTACGATTATTCCTGCAGAAACTGAGACTAAATTAGCACCCTTAAAAAATGATTCAAAAAATACTGAGGATATTTTTAATGTTGATTTAGCCCTTAATTTATTGGGCGGCAGTAAAGCATTACTCCATCGAGTCATTGATATTTATATTGGAAAATATGAAGAAATATTAGCCAACGCATGGCGAGAAGTTAATTTGGGTAATGCAGGGGCTATTGGTGATATAGGGCATTTAATCAAAGGCTCATCCGCAAATTTTGGGGCTAAAAATGTAGTTGAATTAGCATCTAAACTTGATAGGATGGGAAAATCAGGTGATATTGAGCAGGCAAGTCAATTATTAACCCAATTAGAAACTGAAATGAGGCGACTTGTTGCCGCGCTACAGGCTTTTCAAGATTCAAATAATTAATTTAGCGCGTCTAGCTAAATATAAATTTTCATTTCTAAGTGTAATCAATGCACTTATCTTTCACTTGACTAACAAACTTATGAAATATTACCCTCTTTTTGCAACAACGCCTAAAGCAATGGAAGACCTCCTTGCTAATGAATTAGAAACATTAGGTGGGGAAAACTTAAAACCCACCATTGCAGGCGTTGCCTTTGAAGGAACATTAGAAACTGCTTATCGGATTTGTTTATGGTCAAGAGTTGCAAATCGCATTTTATTACGTTTAACTGAATTTGAAATGCACTCGCAAGAGGATTTATACCAACAGGTTAAAAAAATTAATTGGTTTAATCACTTAAAACCTGATGGTAGTTTTATGGTTTCTTTTAGTGCCAAAAATTCTAAAGTTATTAATAATACCCACTTTGGGGCATTAAAAGTAAAAGATGCCGTTGTGGATCAAATGCGGGCAAAATTCCAAAAACGCCCAAATATTGATACCCATCAGCCAGATATCCATGTCAATGTTCATCTGAATGGGACACAAGCTCAATTAAGTTTAGATTTATCGGGGGAAAGCTTACATAAACGGGGTTATCGTGATGTGAGTATTAAAGCCCCGATAAAACAAAATCTAGCAGCGGCTATTTTATTGCGTAGCGGTTGGTCAAAAATTGCTGCAGAAGGGGGGAGTTTTCTTGATCCTATGTGTGGTTCAGGCACACTGGTGTTAGAAGCTGCGATGATAGCTGCTGATTTTGCTCCAGGATTATTACGTGATTATTACGGATTTTTAGGTTGGAAAAACCATGACTCTGAGCTTTGGCAAACATTGATTGCAGAAGCGAATCAACGTAAAAATCAAGGTTTAGAAACCCTGCCTAAATTAATTGGTTTTGACCATAGTCGGCGTACCATTGCCACCGCCTTACAGCACGTTGAAAATGCAGGATTACAAGCATTTATCCATTTAGAAAAACGTGATATTGAAGAATGTAAACCTGCAGAAAGTTGGGAAAAAGGTTTATTAATGTGCAACCCGCCTTATGGAGAACGTTTAGGTGAAAAAGAAGGAATTACCATACTTTATCAACAACTTGGCAATGTTTTAAAAGACCACTTTATAGGCTGGAAAGCCGCGATGATTATTAGCGACCCAGAGTTAGGCTTTCGCCTAGGGATACGATCACATAAACCGATCACTTTTTATAATGGCTCATTAGAATGTAAATTATTACGGCTTGATATTGAAGCAGCAGGTTTTTTTATTCCAAAAGCCAAGAATCAAGCTCAGCGTTTAGATCAAGTAATTAAAACGGCTCAAACAGAACATAGTAATAATGATGCGCCGATGTTTGCTAATCGCTTGCGAAAAAATTTAAAAAACTTAAAAAAATGGGCAAAGCAGCACGATGTCTCATGTTATCGCCTCTATGATGCCGATTTACCAGAATATGCGGTTGCCATTGATCTTTATCATGGTGATAAATTATGGGTAAATGTTCAAGAATATGTCGCCCCTAAAACCATTGATGCTGATAAAGCTAATCAACGTCTTGCGGCAATATTAGCAGAAATTCCTAAGGTTTTAAAAATAAATCCAGCGCAAGTATTTTTAAAAATTCGTCGTAGGAAAAAAGAAAATGCGCAAATAGAAAAACAAAATGAAAATAGACAATTTCATGCTGTTAATGAAGGGCAATGTCAGCTATGGGTTAATTTTGAGGATTATTTTGAGACAGGATTATTTTTAGATCACAGGCCACTACGCTTAATGATTGCCCAGCAGGCAAAAAATAAACGTTTTTTAAATCTATTTTCTGATACAGGGACAGCAAGCGTTCATGCCGCAATAGGCGGAGCAAAATCAACCCTCACCGTGGAGATGTCCCATGCTTATTTACAATGGGCAAAAAATAATTTTGCGTTAAATAATCTAAAGGGGGAACAGTATCAGTTTGTTTGTGGTGATAGTTCTCAATGGTTGCATGATGCCCAGCAAAACTTAAAAAAACAGTTTGATTTAATTTTTCTAAATCCACCTGCATTTTCTAACTCCAAACGCATGGATCAATGTTTTGATATACAAATTGAGCATGTCCAGTTGATTCAAAATGCAGCAGAATTACTGAGTGATGAGGGGGTATTATACTTTTCAACCAACTTTAGACGTTTTCAATTAGATTATGATGCTTTAGATCATTTCAAAGTTAAAGATATATCGGCGGCAACGATTCCCCATGATTTTTCCAGAACTCCTAGGATTCATTATTGCTGGAGAATAAGTCGATGACTCGTGCGGTAAAAATTATTGTCTCAGGCAAAGTTCAAGGGGTTTATTTTCGTGCCGCAACCAAAAAACAAGCGGATAAACGCGGTCTTGTCGGCTATGCTAAAAATTTGCCTGATGGACGGGTAGAAATTAAAGCAATTGGAGATAAAATAGCCATCGCGGCGTTAATTTCTTGGTCTCATAAAGGGTCTTTATTTGCAAAAGTTAAACAAGTTGAAGTAACCGACTTACAAACAGATGTCAGTTTTAATGAATTTAGTATTTTTTAATTCTCTTCTTTGGTAGGTCGTAGCCAATTTTTTATGGTAATTTGGTTGGCACGCGTAAGCGTGAGCTTATCAGCAGGCGCATTTTTGGTGAGTGTTGAACCTGCCCCAATGGTTGCATTTTTTCCAACATTAATTGGCGCAACTAATTGGGTATTTGAACCTATAAATGCGCCATCTTCAATAATGGTCTGAAATTTATTAACCCCATCATAATTACAAGTAATCGTCCCCGCACCAATATTAACTCTTCGCCCGACTAAGCTATCACCAATATAGCTTAAATGATTGACTTTACTGCCTGTTGCAATCGCTGATTTTTTTATTTCCACAAAATTACCAATATGAACATTTTCGCCCAATTTTGTTTGTGGTCTTAAACGGGCAAAAGGACCTACACGACTTCCTTTGCCAACAATCGCATTATCAATAATACAATGATCCAAAATTTCTACATCCGCCTCAATCACTGAATTAATAATGCGTGTATTTGCACCGATTTTCACATTATCAGCCAGACTATTGATTCCTTCAAAAATGACATTAATGTCAATCTCTATATCTTCTCCTAGACTAGAAAATTCACCGCGAACATCCAATCGTGCGGGATCACGTAAACTTACGCCCCTATCCATTAATTTATTAGCTTGTTCCTGTTGATAAACCCGTTCTAAATGACTTAATTGTTGGCGATTATTAATGCCTAAAACTTCATCAATTGTTTCAGGTTGCGCGGTTTTAATTTCTAAACCCTCATTGACAGCCATTTCAATAACATCGGTTAAATAATATTCCTGTTGTGCATTATTCTTGCCTAAACGTAATAACCAATTTTTAAGTTTTTTCCCTTGAGCGGCTAAAATTCCCGTATTACCTTCCCTAATTTGCAATTCAGCCGCCGTTGCATCTTTTTGCTCAACAATTTTAATCACGCGTTGATTGGAATCGCGTATAATTCGTCCATAACCTGTGGGATTTTCAAGGGTTACGGTTAATAAAGCCAATGAATTATCATTTACATTTTTTAGTAACGTTTCAATGGTTGATTTTTTCAATAAAGGTACATCGCCATATAAAATTAAAACCGTATCTTCATCATTAATTTTATCTTTTGCCTGTTGAACTGCATGACCTGTCCCTAATTGCTGCGTTTGTTCAATCCAATTGACATTGAGTGACGATAATTGGGTTTTAACTTGCTGTCCGCCATGACCATAAATAACGAAGACCTCATTATCTTTTAGCTGTAAACTCGTGTTACAAACATGTTCTAATAGAGCTTTATCAGCCACTTTATGTAATACTTTAGGACGCTTAGAGTGCATTCGACTTCCTTGTCCTGCAGCTAATATAATTGTTTTGAGGTTCATTAAGACTCCTTATTAAATTTACTTTTTTAAACCATGAGACAAATAATGATAACTGATTTTATCATTTAGCTATGTTATTTTTAAGCAAAAAAAACCTCCCAATACTTTTAAACGGTATCTAAAAGTAAAGGGAGGTAAAAAAGTCAAGCAGGTTATATGAGGAGGAACTGCTTGTTAGTACAACACACTAGAAGGTTAAAAATGGTGCGGTTCAGCGAGTAAGCCTAGCGCGGATAACAATGTTACTATAAATAGCGGCACTGCCAAATAATACGGTTGAAACAATAAACTGACCTGAAATAAAACTCCAGACACCCATGATAAATAATAAACCAATAACAATATCTTTGTTAAAGTCACTCATAATTACAGTTAGTTCCTAATTAATAATTTAAAATCTTTTTAAAGTTGCGCTTAGTATACCTTGGATAAAAATGTTTACAATAGTGCAAAGACTAAATTTATTATTCACTATTAAGAAACAATAGGTTTGTCAACTTTTTATGACAATAATATGACAATATAGGTATTGTTGATGGATAAATTAACAAGTATGAATGTTTTTGTTCGTGTTGCAAAGTTAGGTAGTTTTACTAATGCTGCTAGAGACTTAGGGTTGTCTAGGGCAATGGTCACTAAGCACGTGATGCAATTGGAAGGTAAATTAGGCGTACGACTTTTTAATCGAACAACCCGCAGTTTAAGCCTAACAGAAGTGGGGGCGGCTTATTTAGAACGGTGTCAGCAAGTTTTGTTGGATGTAGAAGAAATGGAAGCGGCTATGACCCATTTGCAAACAGAGCCTAAAGGAATATTAAAAATAAGCGCGCCGCCTGTTATTGGTGCGGTACATATTGCGCCTGCTTTAGCGGAATTTTTAAAAATCCACCCTGAATTATCGGTAGATATGGTTTTAAAAATGACCGCCAGTGATTTAATTGATGAAGGCTTAGATATTGCGATTCATTTAGGAAAACTAAATGATAGTAGTTTAATTGCACGTAAATTAGCGAGTTCTTATTTGGTCGTTTGTGCTTCGCCTGACTATTTGAAACACTATGGAACACCGAAAACGCCTGATGATTTAAATGACCATAGTTGTTTAGTTAATTGGGCATTACCGCCGCGCGATTTATGGTATTTTTCGCATGGGAAGTCGATTAAAAAAATTAAAGTTTCAGGTCGGATGCAGGCAAATGTTGCTGGTCCTATGCGTATTGCCGCGATTAGTGGTTTAGGATTAATTATGTTACCGCATTATATTGTTGGTAATGATATAAAAAAAGGTAAACTAGTTGTTGTTTTAGAACGTTATCGTCCCCCTGCCTTGGAAATTTATGCGGTTTATCCGCATCGTAAATACTTATCAGCAAAAGTGCGTTTATTTTTAGAATTTTTAGAACCGTGGCTACAACAAAAATTAGGTGGATAATGACGACTAAAATAAAATGGGATAAAATTTATAACAAGGCTAATTATGAGAATGTACAGGCGGCAACCGTGCTAATCGAGCATCAGTCATTACTTCCTAAAAAAGGTTGTGGCTTAGATTTAGCCTGTGGTTTAGGCGCAAATGCGCTGCTGCTTGCAAAACATGGTTTGGAAACTTATGCCGTTGACATCTCCTCGATTGCGATTAAAAAATTAAAACAACAAGCATGGCAACAAAAACAGCTCATTCATTGTCAACAGCAAGATCTTGAACAGATAAACTTAGCTAAAAATAAATTTGATGTGATTGTTGTCAGTCGGTTTCTCAATCGTGACTTATCTTGTGAGATAATGAATGCGTTAAAATCAGGTGGTTTACTGTTTTATCAAACCTTTACACAAGCTAAAATAAGTAATACACCGCCGAATAATCCTGATTATCTATTGGCTGAAAATGAATTATTACACTTATTTTCTCCCTTAAAAGTACGTTACTATCAAGAGTATGCGTTAGCGGGCGAACAAAATGAGGGTAATCGAGATGAAGCTTTATTTATTGGTCAGAAAATATAATTTAATAGAGATAAACAACAATGATAGAAAACTTAAATCCTCAGCAAAGTTTTACTTTTATGCAACAAAACCCAACAGCGGTTTTAATTGATGTCCGCACCACAATGGAACACCATTTTGTTGGACATCCTCTTAATGCACAGCATATTGCTTGGAAAGAAGCCCTTGATTGGTTGGAAAATCCTGAGTTTGTGACAGAAGTAGAAAAAGTAGTTAGTGATAAACAGCAGCCTATTTTACTATTATGTCGTAGTGGTCAACGATCGCTTGCCGCTGCAAATGCGCTGGAAAATGCAGGTTACGTACATTTAATTAATGTTGCTGAAGGTTTCGAGGGAGATTTAGATGCTAATAAACAGCGTGGAAATTTAGGGGGCTGGCGGTATCACAATTTACCTTGGGCGCAATCTTAAAATTAAAGGAATAGACGCTTATTTTTCCATCGCTAATTTCAATGCGTGACTGAACTCAATTGCCCCCGTGATGGCGAGGTGATCGCCATCATGGAAATAATAATTTTTACCAGGGACTGTTTTATCGTAAAAATAATCATGAAAATCATAAACTTCAATATTAGGATGCCGTTCAAGTTTCGCTAATTGTCTGAAATGTTCAGGAACTAATGCTTGAATCTGTGTTGACTGATAATAATCTTTAGTCATTGGCATCACCACTAATATTAATTTCCCACCACGTTTTGCAAGTAGATTAGCTACATTAATTAATCGCTGCTTATTATGTTCTACAATATTAGGCTCTTTTTCAACGGAATCTTTAATCATTTTTAAATGCCTCACAATCGTTTTTTTTACGTAATCTTTTAAACAACTGGGATGAATCCTGTATTTAATATAATCATTAAAAAGATCATCTTCGACCCTAACAGAATATTTCTTATTAATCGCTTGATAATTCACCTTTGAAAAACATTTCCCCGTATTCATTCCATTTGAGAACCAAGGCTTTATTAATTGGTCAAAGCCATTACGTAACTTTCTAATTAAAATAAACTGATCTATAAACAAACCAATAGTTGCTTCATGTGCATATAAAAAACTTTCAATGGATAACGGGGTATTGCTGGCAACGGTTAATAAACGCGTTGGATAATTTGGTGCAATATAGCGTTGTGAAATCGCCAGTGTTCCTGGAGATACTGCCGTAAAAATAGTTTTTAATTCGGGTGATTTTTTTAAAAAAACACGGGCTTTCATTTCAAGTTCTTCAATATCCCCGCCTGAATCATGAAAGTTATACCCTTTTAAATTAAGTGCAGGAAAATAAAGTCCGCGACTATGTGATGTTCCAAGGGCGACAGCTTCCACAGATTGCGCTTGTTGTTGATAGGATAATAATTTTCGTTTTTGCTTACTAATTTGAACATTAGGAAAGAGTAGATGAGCTAAATAAATTAAACTCAATACGATTAATAATGCCAATAACCCAACACGAAATAAATAATTAAAATTTAAAGTAGATGAAGCTTTCACTGGCAAAATTTCCAAAAACAAAGATTAATATTAAAAGACTAACCGTTGATGACCAACGAAAGAGCGAACCGCCTTTTGCAAGTGAATCTGCTATTTCTATTTGTCGATATTCGGCAATAAAACTATAAACACTTAAGAGGATAAGACCTAATAATGCTTCAACCAAATACTGTATTTCGTTAAGTTGCCAATGAGAATAAGAAATAGGAATAAAAGTATTGTTTAAATCAAGCATTAATTCTAATACGGTTTGTAAATTTTTAATATCAACAATATAGAACATAGGCGCGCTAAACATAAGAATAAGTGCTAATATAAAACGCCCCCAGTATTGATAAGTTAAGTGATTCCATTTAAAGATCCGTCGAAATAAATTAGCTAAAGGTGACCAAATGACAGTCATAATTCCATGAAATAATCCGAATAAAATAAAGTTCCAACTCGCGCCATGCCAAAGACCAATTAAACAAAGGGTAAAAACAGTAATTAATGCGCGTTGAGGAAAAGATTTAAACCGTTGTAAAAGAGGGATTTGAATATAATCACCAATCCAGCGAGTTAAACTAATATGCCACCGTTGCCAAAATCCGCGTAAATTAGTTGCTAATAAAGGACGACGAAAATTAAGCATCAGTTTCACTCCAAATAAGAGCGCAACTCCCCGTGCAATTTCTGAATAAGCCATAAAATCGCAATAAATTTTAAAAGTGACAAGCCCGCCAACCAGCCAATACAACCAAAAGGGAAAAATAGTTTCTGTAAAATAAATTGAATTAATAAAGGCAGTTAAATTATCCGCAATAACTAGTTTTAAAAAAAATCCCCAAATGATAAGTAATAAGCCATAGCGAAATTCATAATAACTAGCAATATGTAGGGATTTAAGTTGGGGTAATAACCGTCGGCTTCGCTCAATAGGGCCTGCAACTAATTGTGGAAAAAAACTAACATATAAACAAAAATAACCTAAATGACGTTCAGGTTTTACTTTTCCTAAATAAACATCAAAACTATAACTGAGTGTTTGTAAGGTATAAAAAGATAAACCTAAAGGCAATAATAAATGATGAAGTTCAATATGGCTATCAAAAAGACTATTGAGGTTATAACCAATAAAATTCCAATATTTAAATCCAATTAACATCCCTAAGTTAATTGTTAATGTTAGCCATAACCAAGGTTTGCGTTGTTGACGCGTTTCACATTGCCCCATTTTTTTTGCGCAATAATAATCAACCAAGGTTGAACCCAGTAATAACGGCAGGTATCTCCAATCCCAATAACTGTAAAAAAGATAGCTTGATCCTAATAATAATAGATATTTAAAACGTGCAGGAATAGCACAATAAAGACAAAAGACAAAAGGGAAAAAAATTAAAAAAATAAGAGAGACAAAAGACAAAAGAAGACCAATTCCGTATTTTTAAATGTTGCTTATAGAGTGTTTTTAACCCTCTAAATTCAAAGTTTATTTTAACATAGAAAGTGACGTTAGTTTATTTTGGTGCATTGTTTAACCTAATAACAGGCAGAATAGTGTGACGCTTATTAGCATCGCCACAAAATAATATTTAAAACAAAGGTTTGTATTATCGGCATATTTATTGCTTGATTCATTGATGTTAGCTTATAACAAACCCTTAGTAAATTATCAGGAATAAAAATGATAGAATTTTTTGTGCTATTGTTAGCAGTAATTTTCATTACCGTCTACATGGCGTCTTCTTCTGTTTCAGCAAAGTTTTTTTTGGAGAAAAAGACGGATGAAACAACGAATATAGCGGTAAATATCCCCGAAGATTCAACACTTAAACGCCATTTTTTAACCAACTTACGCGCGCAAATAGAATCTGAACTTCATTCCCGCCCAACAGATGCGGTGTTAAAGCGTCATTATGACAGCCTTATCGCCAGTAAAATGGACAATTATTTGAAGATGAGTACGGTTTAAATAGACTTATTGTACATAGCGCGTTTTTAAGATTCCAAGCCTTGTAAGTTTTAGGTTGAGTGCGTCAACTTCGCTATTGTTATATAAAGGGCCTATTTGAACTTTATAGACTTTTCCCCCCTGATGCGTAACTTGTTTTATTGTTGGTTTAGGTAAAGCATTTGCCGTTACTTTATATTGCAAGTTACGCGCATTATCGGGGTCATTAAAAACCCCTAATTGTAAATAGATGCTATGGGGTTTATTGTTAGAAGTTAGGGTCTCTATTTGTACCTGTTCTGTTCCAGGTTGATGAATATCTAATGCTTGTGCTGCCGCATAAGATAAATCAATAATTCGGTTATCGTGGTAAGGTCCTCGGTCATTAATTCTTACGACAATACTCCGCATCGTTTTTAGATTAGTGACCTTAACATAACTGGGAATCGGTAGGGTTTTGTGCGCAGCCGTCATACCGTACATATCATAGGTTTCACCATTGGAAGTTTTTTTTCCATGAAAGTCATCTCCGTACCAAGAAGCAATCCCTTGTTGCTTGAAATTATCACTGAATGCTAAAACTTTGTAAAATTGTCCGCCTAAATAATAAGAACTAGGATTACCTGCACTCGTTTGATTATCAGTTTCATCAGTCTCGTTAAATGAAAATTGGCTAAGACAACCGGAAATAAAAATAATAATAAAAAAAGTGGCTTTATTTTTCACCCACAGATGCCTTTGTTTTTTCTAAAATTGCAACACTCAATTCATAAACAGCTAAAGCATAAAGTCGACTATGATTGTAGCGGGTAATCACATAAAAATTATCTAAACCAAGCCATAATTCAGTCGCCGATGGTTGCTGATAATCTAATAATTTAGCAGCGGTTTCTAAGGGAATATCTTTAGGTATTTCAACATTAAGTGCTTTTAATTTGGCAAGGGGTGTATTAGGCTTTAAGTCCTCTGATAAGGCTTGTTTATAATTATTGCCAATTGCTGTGACTTTATGAGCAATACTTTTATCACGTTGCCAGCCATGTTTTGCTAAATAATTGCCAACACTTGCGATTGCATCTGCGGGGTTTGACCAAATATTACGCTGTTTATCTTGTTCATAGTCGGCGGCATAATTTCTATAACTACTCGGCATGAATTGGGGTAATCCCATCGCCCCTGCATAAGAACCTTTAGGCTTAAGGGGATTCATTTTTTCTTCGCGGCATAGTAATAAAAAATTTTCTAGCTCTGAGGTGAAAAATTCGCTACGCTCGGGATAAGAAAAAGCGAGAGTCGTTAAAGCGTCGATTACTCGAAATGACCCTGTATTACCCCCATATTGCGTTTCTACACCAATAATAGCCACAATAATTTGCCAAGGAACCCCGTATTTTTTTTCCACATTTAAAAGAACTTGACGATTTTGTCGCCAAAATTTAACGCCCCCTGAAATACGTGCTTTGGTTAAAAATATTTTCCTATATTTATACCAAGGCATGCGTCCTTCAGCAGGTCTTGAAATTGCTTTTAAAATACTTTGCTTCGTGTTGGTAGATTGAAATAACTTCTCAAGTTCAGCTGAATTAAAGTTATGATCCTTAACCATTTTTTCAATAAATTGATTGACGATAGGCGTTATTTCAATGGCGGCAAAGTTAGTTTGACTAAAGATAAGACTGAAAATCACCATCAAACTTATAAATATTTTTTTCATCATCATTTATTTAGTGAACTAAGAATTTTTTATGGGTATGTATTGACATTAAAATGCCAAAGCCACTGAGTAAAGTAACCATAGATGTACCGCCATAACTAATTAAAGGTAAAGGCACGCCGACAACGGGTAAGATACCAATGACCATCCCGATATTAACAAACACATAAACAAAAAAAGTAAAGGTTAAGCTACCTGCTAATAAGCGGCTATAAGTATTTTGTGCTTGTACGGCAATATACAGTCCGCGTCCAATAATTAATAGATAGAGTGTTAATAAGCCTAAACACCCGATCAGTCCAAATTCTTCCGCAAAAACGGCAAAAATAAAATCTGTAGAACTTTCAGGTAAATAATTTAATTGGGCTTGGGTGCTTCCTAACCAGCCTTTTCCTGAAAATCCGCCCGAGCCTATGGCTATTTTTGATTGAATAATATGATAACCACGCCCCATGGGATCGGCTTCAGGATTAAATAGTGTTAATACGCGTCCACGTTGGTAGTCGTGCATTAAATAGAACCACAATACGGGAATGAAAGCGGCAATTAGCGCACCAATAGCTATTATAAAATGCCATGATAAGCCTGCAAAAAATAAGACTGCCCCGCCTGAACTTGCGACTAACAATGATGTGCCTAAATCAGGTTGTTTTGCAATGAGTAATGTGGGCGTAAGAATGAGACCTGCAGCAATTAATAATTGTTTCCATTTTAAGTCAAAATGATGCTGAGAAAGATACCATGCTAACATCATGGGCGTGGTAATTTTAATCATTTCGGAGGGTTGAAAACGAAAAAAACCAAAATCTAGCCAACGTTGCGCGCCTTTTCCTATTTCTCCAACGATAAGAACGGCAATTAATAATAAAATTCCTGCCCCGTATAAAAGCGTAGAGTAACGTTTAAATTGCTCGGGATTAACATGGGCTAATCCAATCATCAAACCAAAAGCTAGGGCAATACGCACAATTTGACGGGTTAATACAGCCATATTTTGACCGCTAGCACTGTACAAAATAATAAAACTTAGCAGACAACTAAAACTTAACACAATAAATAAAGGGATATCTATGTGCAGTTTTCTAAGAATGTTACCTATTAACGAAGCTGAGTCAAACTGAGGGTTATTGTAGCTTTTCATTGTCATCCATTGTTGGCTGTTTTTTGTAGTTAGCTAAAAATTTTTTAATGACTTTTGCCGCCATGGGCGCTGCAATTGATCCACCATGCCCTCCATTTTCTACGATAACCGCAACCGCAATTTGCGGATCTTCTACTGGAGCGAAACTAATAAATAAGGCGTGGTCGTGAAGTTTCTTTTTTAGTTTATGGCGGTTATACGATTCATTTTGTTTCACGGTAAAGACTTGTGCTGTGCCTGTTTTACCCGCAATGTGATAATTAATTCCTTTGGCGATACGCCTTGCCGTTCCCCCTGCACCATGAACGACGTTAACCATTGCCGCAATCACTTCATCAATATTTTCTTTTTTTAAGGGGATAAATTCATTTGATTGAGAAGGACCTGGTTTGGTGTCATTAGATTGTACAATTCTATCTACTAAATAGGGCGTGACAATCTTACCATAATTGGCCAAGGTTGCGGTGGCTCTTGCTAATTGTAAAGGGGTTGTTAAAGTGAATCCTTGCCCTATCCCTGTAATGATTGAATTCCCAGGATACCATACTTTTTTCTTATGTTTCTTTTTCCACGCACGTGATGGAAATACCCCCTTTTTTTCACCCATTAAATCAATACCCGTTTTTTGACCAAACCCAAATTTAGACATAAAGCTATGCATTCTATCTATGCCTAAGGTCATCGCCAAACTATAAAAATAAACATCACATGATTGGGTAATGGCTTTATTTAAGTTGGTTGCGCCATGCCCCCAACGTTTCCAATCTCTGAATCGATGTTTAACATTAGGTAATTGATAATAACCGGGACAATAAATACTATCGCGTGCTTTAATGACCCCATACTCAAGTCCTGCAAGCCCTATAAAAGGTTTCACTGTTGAACCTGGCGGATATTGACCGCGCAATGCGCGATTAAACATAGGTCTGTCTTCTGAGTCTTGTAAAGCGCGATAAGCTTTATGGCTAATTCCATTAACAAAAGAGTTAGGATCAAAACTTGGGCGACTGGTAAAGACTAAAACATCGCCTGTTTTAATTTCAATAGCCACTATTGCACCGTTATATCCTTCTAAAGCATCATAAGCTATTTTTTGTAAATTTATATCAAGCGTTAAATAAAGATTAGCCCCTGATTGCGCACTCACCTTTTTCAACGTGTTGACTGATCGCCCTTGCGCATTGGTTTCTTCTTCGGTGTAACCTGCTTTACCATGGAGTAAGGTTTCATAGGATTTTTCAATCCCTACCTTACCTACATAATGTGTTCCTCTATATTCTGCAATCGGTAAACTTTTAAGTTCTTTTTCATTAATTCTTCCTACATAACCTACGACATGGGCTGTTAATAATCCATGAGGATAATGTCTTGCTAAACTTACTTTTATTTCAACACCAGGAAAAAAAGGGCGCATTACCGCAAAACGAGCAATTTCCACTTCAGTTAAATTAGAAAGAAAGGGCGTGGGTTCAAAATATTTACGGCGTTTACGCCGCTTGTGAAATTCTACAATTTTTTCATCTGGAATCGCTAGAAGTTGTTGTAATCTTGCTAATGTGTTATCTAGACTGCCTTCCTTTTTTACTTCTTCAGGAAGAATTTCTAAATTATAGGCAGGCAAATTTTCAGCAAGAACAACACCGTTGCGATCATAAATAACCCCTCTAATGGGAGGGATAGAGGAGATTCTAATTTGGTTTTTAGTGGCTAAGGTTGCATAATGCTCATAACCTTCAATTTGTAAATAAACTAAACGTATGACTAATAAAAGCATTAAGACGCTTGCTAAAATAAAAATAGTAACGACACGGTTAAGAAAAATACGGTTTTCTGTAATCGCATCTCTAATGGTATAACGGCGTGACATGAAAGGCTACGCTCAATGAGTACTTTTACCGAAAAAACGGATAAAGTGCAAAATAGGGTTAATAAAAGGCCAAATTAGCGTCCCTGTTAAAACAGACAGCCAAAAGGAGATTGAAAAATAGCGGGTAATGTACAGTGTGTTGTTACTAAAACCCCCATTGATTTGTATTTTTCCTTGTATAGATTCTAACCAAAAAATCATTATTTGGGTAATCAGTAAACAACTAAAAATAAATACCATTTGTTGAAATAATGGGAATTGGCGTAATCGTTTGTGTAATCTGATACAAGTATAAATTATTAATGAATAAATAAGTGCGTGTTCGCCTAGTGGGCAACCAATAAGAACATCAGTTAATAGACCTGTTACCCAGGCATTAATAATACCTTGTTGATAGGGTAGTGCTAGTGACCAATAAATAAGAACTAATAAAACCCAATCAGGGTTTAAATGATTAATAACTTGGGGAAAAGGCGCAATTCTTAAACACATCGCTAATATTAGCGTAAAAACTAAGTTTTGATAATCATTTAGCATGATTAGCATCCTTTTTGGGTTCTGTCTCTGTTTTTTCTTGCGCTGGTTGTTTTTCTGTTGCTATTAAAGGGATGGATTTAGGTTCATTTAAAACAATTAGTACGTCACGGATTTTATCTAATTGCGCAATAGGTTCTGCAATAATATGAGCAAAAGCCTTATCGGTGAGTGTTATTTTAGTCACAATAGCCACAGGATAACCACGTGGAAACGTTCCATCTAATCCTGAGGAAATTAATAAATCCCCGACAGCAATATCAGCATCATTAGGTAAATAAGGGAGTTTCAGTTGATTATATTGACCACTACCAAAAGCAATGGTTCGCAGACCATTATTATTGACCTCAACAGCAATCGCATGACTTGGATCTGTAATAAGCATAACTTCAGAGCTAAGCGGATATTCCCTGATAACCTGCCCAATTATACCATTTGTATCTAATACAGGTTGGCGTTTTTTAACCCCAAAATGCGTTCCCTTGTCAACAAGTACGACATGTTCATAAGGAAAATAGGTCGCGCCTATTAACTCAGCCGCTAATACATGTTCACCTAAAGTATAGGATTTATTCATTAACGCACGTAACCGAATATTTTCTTTTTCTAAATTTTTGAGTTTGAGTAACGCTGTTTTGTGTAATCGGGCTTGTTTTTTTAAAGATACATTTTCTTTTTTTAATTCCTTGTAAGAAACAAAAAATTGAAAAGTTTGGTCAGTGACCGCAAGAGGCAAACTAACTAAGGATTGAATAGGGTAAACAATCACTGATAAAAAGGCGCGTACGGGATCAAGTCGAGAACTTTGACGTTCTATCGCTAATAGTAAGACAGAGAGTAGTACTAAAATTAATAAGCGAGTATTAAGTGACGGGCCTCTTGCAAATAAAAGTTTTATAACAACCTCTATAAAGTTAAAATGAAATATTCTGTTCGCTACAAAAATAGAGACGCCAGCGCGTCTCTAACAAATACCTTATTCCAATGAAAAACTATCTGCGCCCCCCGCTTGGTCAAGCATTTCCAAAACCATACCGCCACCCCGAGCAACACAGGTTAAAGGGTCATCGGCGACATAAACAGGAAGTCCTGTTTCTTCTGAAATTAGGCGGTCTATATCGGTTAATAATGCGCCACCCCCTGTTAAAACAATGCCTTTATTAGCAACGTCAGCCCCTAATTCAGGTGGCGTTTGTTCCAAAGCTAATTTTACTGCGCCGACAATACCTGCTAAAGATTCTTGTAATGATTCTAAAATCTCATTGCTATTAAGAATAAAACTGCGAGGAATGCCTTCTGCTAAATTACGCCCTTTTACCTCAATTTCTTTGACTTCACTGCTTGGATAAGCAGCCCCAATTTCTTGTTTAATACGTTCTGCGGTTGCTTCACCAATCAATGTCCCGTAATTTCTTCGCACATAGCTAATAATTGCCTCATCAAAACGGTCACCGCCAATTCGGACAGAGGAGGAATAAACAATACCATTTAATGAAATAACGGCAACTTCTGATGTGCCGCCACCAATATCTAATACCATTGAACCTTGCGCTTGATCCACAGGCATGCCTGCACCAATTGCCGCTGACATGGGTTCTTCAATAAGATACACATCACGCGCGCCTGCCATTTCAGCAGATTCACGAATGGCGCGGCGTTCTACTTGGGTCGAACCACAAGGGACACAAATTAAAATGCGTGGGCTAGGGCGCAATAATTTACTTTCATGCACTTTTTCAATAAAAAAACGTAGCATTCTTTCAGTTACATAGAAGTCGGCAATCACCCCATCTTTTAAAGGTCTAATCGCTTCAATATTCCCAGGGGTACGCCCTAACATTTTTTTGGCATCGTTTCCGACGGCGGCAATTGTTTTCGTTCCTTTGGCTCGATCTTCTCTAATTGCCACAACTGAAGGTTCATCTAGTACGATACCTTGCCCTGGAATATAAATTAAAGTATTAGCTGTTCCTAAATCAATGGATAAATCATTAGAAAAAAGTCCGCGAATTCGTTTGAAAAACATTGGTGTCGGTTTCCTTAACGGATGAAAAATCTTATCACTTTATCAATCAATAAGGTATTTAGGCAAGATATAAAGTATCATATTTCTTAATTAGATTATTTTAAATTAGAATTTGGAGGAAAAAATGTCATTATCGGCGGATGATGTAAAAAAAATAGCCCATCTTGCTAGAGTGGGAATTAATGAAAAAAATAGTGCAACTTATGCCAAAGATTTATCAGGGTTGTTAGAACTTATGGTGCAAATGGGTGAATTAAATACTGAACACGTAGCCCCCATGTCTCATCCTTTAGATCTTATGCAACGATTACGCACTGATGATGTTACTGAGACTAATCAACGTGATAAATTTCAAAGTCTCGCTTCACAAACAGCTGTAGGATTATATCTTGTTCCTAAAGTTCTTGATTAACGCTTCTTATTGACGAAATTATGCATAACAAAACGATTACTGAATTAGCCCAAAACTTACGTACTAACGAAATTTCTAGTGTCGAATTAACTCAAAGCTATTTAGAGAGAATAAAACAACACACGTCATTAAATAGCTATATCACCGTGACAGAAGAACAGGCTTTAGCGGATGCGTACGCTGCTGATAAACGTTTAAAAGCAGGGAATGCGCCGCTCTTAACTGGCATTCCTATTGCACAAAAAGATATTTTTTGTACTGATGGTATAAAAACAAGCTGTGGTTCAAAAATGTTAGCTAACTTCATTGCCCCTTATAATGCGACCGTTATTGAAAAATTCAATGCAGCAGGGGCAGTGATGCTAGGTAAATTAAATATGGATGAGTTTGCCATGGGATCATCGAATGAAACCAGCTTTTACGGCAATGTACCCAACCCCTGGGATAATAATGCGGTTGCAGGTGGCTCTTCGGGTGGATCAGCGGCAGCTGTTGCGGCACGATTGGCGGTCGCGGCAACAGGAACAGATACAGGCGGATCAATTAGACAACCTGCGTCTTTTTGTGGCATTACAGGCTTAAAACCAACTTATGGACGGGTTTCTCGTTACGGTATGATTGCCTATGCCTCAAGTTTAGATCAAGGCGGCACGATGACGCGTAGTGTCGAAGATGCGGCGATTTTATTACAAACCATGGCAGGATTTGATGAAAAAGATTCAACCAGTGCTAATGAAGCTGTGCCTGATTATCGTGAAAATTTAAATCAACCACTAAAGGGTCTAAAGATTGGCTTACCGAAAGAATTTTTTAGCGAGGATTTAGAGGCTGATATTGCCAAAACAATTCTTACTGCCGTTGATGAATATAAAAAACTAGGCGCGGAAATAAAAGAAATTTCTATGCCGATGTTGAAATATGCCATTCCTGCCTATTATGTGATTGCGTCGGCAGAATGTTCGACAAATTTATCCCGTTTTGATGGGGTTCGTTATGGCTATCGTTGCGATGATCCCAAAGATTTAAATGATTTATATACTCGCTCACGCGGTGAAGCCTTTGGCGCGGAAGTTAAACGGCGTATTTTAATGGGAACGTATGCCTTATCGGCAGGTTATTATGATGCTTACTATATAAAAGCTCAAAAAACACGGCGTTTAATTGCCGAAGAATTTAAAAAAGCATTGAATGAAGTTGATGTACTCATGAGTCCTGTTGCGCCTTCTACTGCATTTGGCATCGGGGAAAAAACTAGCGATCCTGTGCAAATGTATTTAGCGGATATTTATACAATTGCGATTAATCTCGCAGGATTACCTGCGATGTCTGTCCCCGCAGGGTTTGTTGATAAAAAACCTGTGGGCTTACAAATTATTGGCAATTATTTTAAAGAAGCACAATTATTAAATGTAGCACATCAATATCAACAAGTCACTGACTGGCATCAACATGTTCCTGATGGTTTTTAATAGAGGATATAATTATGGTGACGATCACTAAATTTTCACAATTAGATTTAGAGAAAACTTATAGTTACGCAGATTATTTGCGCTGGAAATTTAACGAACGCGTTGAATTAATCAAGGGTAAGGTGATGTTAATGTCACCTGCACCTAATGTCGATCATCAAAGGCTTTCTAGAGAATTATCTTATCAAATTGCACATTATTTACGTCATAAAAATTGTGAGCTATTTGTTGCGCCTTTTGATGTCAAACTTTATAACCGACAAGCGTCTAAACTTAAAAATAAAGAGGTACATAATGTTGTTCAACCCGATTTATGTGTGATTTGTAATAAAAAGAAACTCACGAAGCAAGGTTGTGATGGTGCGCCTGACTGGATTATTGAAATTTTATCACCAGGCAATTCTAAAAAAGATATGCTTTTGAAATATGAGCTATATCAAGAAAATGGGGTCAATGAATACTGGCTAGTTTACCCTTATGAAAAAGCCATTCATCAATTTATTTTAAATGAAGAGACTCAGCTGTATCAATTACACCAAATGTATGCACAAAATGGCATTATTACGCCGCGTTTATTTCCTGATTTAAAAATTGAACTGGCAGATGTTTTTACAGAATAATTAATTTTAAGTAACACGAGAAAACAGGGGTGTTTATGAGTTTAACGGATTCAGATTTATTAGTCTTACATATCCCAAAATCTATGCAATTTAACGAAATGCAATTTTTTGATTTTTGTACTGAAAATAGAGAGTTACAGATTGAACGTACGGTTCAAGGAGATTTTGAAGTTATGTCGCCCACAGGTGGAGAAACAAGCTGGAGAAATTCCAGCTTAATTGCCGAATTGTATATTTGGGCAAAAAGAAATGGTAAGGGGGTTGTCTTTGATTCATCAGGTGGTTTTATTTTACCGAATGGCGCAACACGTTCACCTGATGTTTCTTGGGTAAAAAAATCGCGTTTAATGCAATTAACGCTTGAACAAAAACAGCGTTTTTTACCTTTGTGTCCTGATTTTGTAATTGAGTTACGTTCGCCATCGGATAACCTAAAAACCTTGCAAGCTAAGATGCAAGAATATAGGGATAATGGTACAAGTTTGGGGTGGTTGATTAATCCTCAACAGCGACAGGTTTTTATTTTTCAGCCTGAAAAAGAGATTGTTATTTTAGATAACCCTGAATTTTTAATTGCCAATGAATTATTGAATGGATTTAAGTTGGAAATGAAAAGTTTGTGGGACGTGGGCTTTTAAATTTTGTATTTTACTATAAGGTAAAAATGAGATTCATCTCTCAAAAAATTGAAAAAGTTTGTTAACCTACTTTAATGCGGTTTAGAATTTCTAACTTCTTTTTTTAAATCTAATGGGGTTTTAATGATGACGAAGTTACAAACACTCATCGCTTGTTCTACTGCGATGTTATGCTTTAATCCGACTCAGCTATTCGCTGCGACCCAGTGTGCGACTGCCGATAACAATCTTAATGTTCATATTCCTTGCTTACAAGTAGGTGCTGATAGTTTTGAGGCTAAT
>CAYROI010000001.1:27781-30779 GCA_964425835.1 uncultured Methylococcaceae bacterium | reverse complement strand
TCTTAATGTTCATATTCCTTGCTTACAAGTAGGTGCTGATAGTTTTGAGGCTAATTTAGCCCCTTCAAATACACTTGCAAAAAAAGGAATGGCTTGGCAAGTAAAAGATTATAAAAAAATTGCACCTATTAAGGGATGTGATACAGCGACTACTGAGCTTAATTTTGAATCATCTTGTTTACAATTTAAAGGAAAAACTTATAAAGTTAATTTCTTAGCTAACTTTTCATCGGCCGCAAATTTAGGGGTTTACTGGCAATTAGGCCCTGTTGCCGAAGCGGCTGCCTCTGGAACATGGACAACCTACACGCACCCGTGCCAAGAAAATCAAACCGATGCTTTTTGGTGGGATGCTGACGATAAAACAGTCTGGGTTGGCTGTGGTACAGGCACAACAGGAAAGGGCTTGTGGCGAAGTACCGACGGTGGAAAAAACTGGGCTGAAATCAGTGGTTTTATGGAAGGATGGCGGGTGAATGGTATTCGTCGTGCCGCTGATAATCGTTTATATGTTGCAGGAACAGATACCAATAGTAAAAATATTGTGGTGAGTTTCGATACCAGTGTTTCCCCTTTTGATTCTCGTTTAGAATTTGAACGAACCAATAAAATTAGTACGAGTTTTACTGCCGAACATATCATGGTTGATAATGCAGGCAATGCTTTTACTGATTCATTAACAGGCGCAGGTTCTGCTTATCGTGCAACAGGCAGTAATACCTGGATAGGATTAGATAGTGGTTGGACAAGTAATGGTTCGTCTTATCAAATTTTAGATATGGTTATGTTTGATAATCGAATTTATGGGGTTGGCAGTACAATTTCCCAACCGCCTATGGTTTTTTTACCTACACCTAATGCGGCTGATTTTTACACCATGACCCCTGTTGATTTATCAGAGGGCGACGCTTTAAACAATGTTATTGGTGAAATGTGGGGGGTGACTGTTTTAGATAAGTCTCGTGTTGTGGCGGCAGGCGTAGATCAAAATCGTAATGTTGGGTTGATTTATGCTTCAAAAACAGACCCTTATGATCCTAAAGATTATAATAAATTTGATGTCTCTACCATTGTACCTGATAGCTCTTCTTGGATGCGGGGCGTTTGTTCTCAGGGGAATAATGTTGTTGCTGTCGGTGAAAAGCAACCCTTAAGCAGCGGTTCAGGATTGGTCTTACTTTCAACTGATGGGGGAATAAGTTTCAAAAATATTACTGATTCCACTATAAGCGCGCAAACGGTGAGTCGCTGTCAATTTTTAAACGATGGACGCGTGGCTGTCACAGGATCAGGCGGTTACATTGGTATTTATACCCTTTAAAAATATTACAAAGAAAGGTGATTTCATATAGCGTAGATTTTATCCCTACGCTATATGAGAGTTTATTTAGAAACACATTCATAAACAGGGGCTGTTTTAGCCGTATAATGATCTGCCAACAAGGAATAGTTTCTAATATTGGCTTCTAATTCATTAAATCCTGAGGGTAATGGATAAGGGTCTTGTTCTTGAAATTGTTGTAATTCTAAGCGGATCATTTTTTTATCAGGACTTACATAACCTGTTTCATTTCTGCCTAAATCTAACTCAGATGAACCCAATCTAACATAACCCTCATGAACACTAACATAAAGACCAGGAGGAACGCCTTCTAAAACAGTCATTTTAAATAATTTCTCTTGATTAATAAGCACTTTATCAGGTCTTATCGAAATATTTTGTGATACTTTATTCGGTAATTTTGATAAGGCTTTCATTAAGCTATTTTTATTCGCAATATAACTACTTTTTTCAAGCGTTAATATAGTATCTTCTACCTGATTATGCAGGTCTATTGTTCCTTGCCAAACATGGCTGTAAAGCCCCTTTTCTTTTAAATAATATAAATCAAAGCCAGTTCCTCGAATACCAATGGTCGCAACGGGCGTATTAATTTTATAATTTTCTTTTTCAAGCTTGCCTATTTTTCCTGTTAATACCCGCATACTACCAACAATAAGCTTATGAATTGATCTATCTTTTTTATTTTCTTGTTGATAGTGATAATCACTAATAATATATTCTGTTTTTGCATCTATCGTAATACGCCCACCATCACGAAAGGCAATAACGGCATAACTTTGTGCTTGACTGGTTAAGCGGTCGCCATTATATAAAGGTGAGCCAATAACTAATAATCTTTTTTTTGCGGATTTTTTATTATTTTTTGCAATAACTTTTCCCCGAATTTTAGCAATTCTTGCAATAACAGGTTTTGATTTCATTAGTTTTTTATTTTTAATCTTTTTAGTTTCTTGCTGACAATCTTTTTTACATAATCTGACTGAATAATCTGCTTGTTTCGCGTTAACCACTGCTAATGGCGTTTTTATTTGGAAATTATCTGGGGTGTTTTTAGCAATTTCTCCTGTGCTAACATGAATTCCCCCCTGATATAATTTCATTTTTGCACTTTTTTTTCCTTTTTTATATTCTTTAATGCTAAAGCTACTGTTAGGTCTTACCGTAATTTTTGCTTTATCATTAAAGGCGATAATAACAAAACTTCGGTCTGAAGTTTGTATGTTATCCCCTTGGTAAATAGGATCATCTTTTCCAAGTAACCTTGATTGATTACCATTTAGGATTGCAGCAACACTGCCACGTACAAAGTTAACCTTTGCTATAGGTTCTGCTGCTTGTGATAGAGAAAATAAAAATAACAGTGTAATAAAAAAAATAATTTGCTTACTTCTCATCTTATTTTCCATTTAGTAACTAACATTATTTACAGCACTACTATTTATATTACATTGCTTTAGCGCGTAATCTTTTTTAGACTCTGAACTTACTTTTTTCTTTTTAGCTTGCTTTATCTTTTTACGTAAATATTTTTTATTTTCCGTTTCGGTAACATCAGATAATTGAGTACTCCCATTATCAATTAATGGCAACACTTCTGTTTCGGGTGTAATACGGTTTTTTGGTTTCCTAGATCGTAAGATAATTTCAGGTTTT
>CAYROI010000001.1:23169-27681 GCA_964425835.1 uncultured Methylococcaceae bacterium | reverse complement strand
GGATCAATAACAACAGGGGGCGCTGTAAATTGTACGCCCACATCATTAGTAGCCGTTGTGATTGCATAATCAGTTGAAGGTAAAGCGGTCGTTGTAAGATTTCCAGAGCAGGCTGTACCGCAGGTAATTAATGAAAAAGAACTATCTGTTGTAGGTGAAAACCCATTGATTTCATTAACATTTAGAGCGCCATCTAATGAGGCGGTATTGGTTACCTTAATTTGATCGTAATCGGTGGTTGATGTACCCGCAAGTTCAATGTTAATGACTGATTCAGGTGTTAAGGTTAAGTTATTAGTAAAGGTTAATGTACCGGGGGATGCGCCTGGGGAAATCGTATTTTGATTAATAACATTATCGGCTTTAATTGTCCCAAAACCTTGTATAAAACCCTTATTAGTTAGTTCACTATTACTTACTGTGAGTGCGAAAATACTACTATTAGTTTTAGGATTAAGTGTGCCTTCATTTGTCCAATACTGCTGAGAGAGAGAAAGGACATCATTAACAGTCATTAAGCCATCATTACGAATAGTACCTGTTAAGGTTGCGCTACCTACGCCTGATTGGGTTAATGTTCCTTTATTATTAAGCGTATTTAAGGTATGTACATTTGTTCCTTGTAGCTCAAGTGTTCCTGTTGGGTTAATATCTAACTGACCTGTGCCGACCAGTTCCCCTTGCATAATCAATTTTCCGTTATTATCTATACGGGTTAATTTAGATTGGTCAAATTTTGTTGCGATGGTTAATTGTGCATTATCGCTAATTAATAAATCTTGATTACTTAATAATTCGTCAATCGTATAGCTATCATTTTTTAGGTTAACGAGTTGTGCATCTTTGTTAATCACAACAATATCATTTGCGCTTGGTAAAGTATCAGTACTCCAATTAGCGGCTGTACTCCAAAGTCCATCGGTACTATCATTATCCCAAAATAAATCGGCAAAAAAATTAAAATTACCTAAGGTAACATCCGTTGTTGTTTGGGTAATGTCCATCGTATACCCTAAAGGCGGATTTTTAGCTGCAAATGCGCCTGCAATATTTCCACTACTGGTTATAACTTTAAATGTATCAGCGGCAGGATCATAAGCGGTCGGCAAGCTTACATTAATAACGCCATCTAAGTTGACGTTTCCTGAGACATTAATTTGATCAAATTCAGGTGTTGTCGCGTTATTGCCTTCGATTTCGATATTAATAACGGATGTTGCCCCTAAGTTTAAATCGCCTGTTATATTTAAAATTCCTGGCGAAGCCCCTGGGGAAATAATTCCATTATTTTGTAACCCACTTGCTGTGGTTTCAATAGTCCCTTTTCCTGTGATAATCCCTGTTGTGGTATTTTCAAATGTGCCTAAAGCTTTTAAAGTCGCTCCTTGATTAATAATCAGCTGATCTGTATTTTGAAAATCCGAGCTTAGCTGGATTTGATTATTATCAATCGTTAATTTACCTACATGCCCTGAAGCATTGGTTACTAAATCACCTGTTCCTGTAATTACTAAACCATTATCTAATGCGTGTACCCCTCCTGACATCACTACAGTGCCATTGTCAATAATTAGTGTTCCCTTATGTACCCCGCCTTTTATTAAAGCGATCCTATCTGCGCCCGCATTAAAAGAACCATTGTCATTATTAAAAACGACATTAAACTGATCGGGAGTTGCAGAAGTGATTTTCTCAACTAAGCCTGTGTTTTCAAAAGAACCTGCACCTGTTATTTGTGCGGCTGAATTTGCCCTAAATGTCCCCGAATTATTAATTTTAGAATTGCTATTAATCAAGGTCAGTGAGCCATTATCCCAATCAAAAATACCTGAATTTTCAATGACGCCGTCTAATGAGTTATTAGCCACTGATTTCAGTACACTCGTATTAGCAATATCAATATTTCCTGTGAGGGTGGTATCATTGTCCCATAATGCTTTACCTTTAATTTTTAATGAACCTCCTTTTAAGGTAATATTTGCACTGATTGTCGAAGAACCAAGTGCTGTGGTTTGACCTGCTTGAAGGACTAAATCCCCTGTTCCTTGGTTATCAATTGGAGAGGTGATATTAATATTATTGCCCGCGTCTAATGATAAGCTATTTGAACTATTCCAATTGACAGCACCTGTTACTGTAATATCTTCTGTCACCCCATTAGTTGATTCCGATGTTTTAATATTAACATTAGCGGTGTTGAGCTGGGGTTGTAACCAATCAATATTAATTACATCCTTTGAACTGGGGGGTAACGTATTAGGTCCTGCTTGAATAGTAATAGAACCTGGATCGAGTAATAATTCGCCTGTTTGACCTTTTTTAGCAGTAACATCTACCAAGCCATCAATTAATAAATGTTTTTTTCCAGAAACTTCAACAAAACCGCCATCCCCTGAATTTTCGCCTCCTTTCGCATTAATTGTGCCGTGCATTCGGGTGGTATCATCCGACCAGACAATAATACGTCCCCCATCTTTATCTAATTTTGCATTGGCATTAATAGTTGTGTTAGCCCCTATTGTTGTGGAAATGGCATTATGAATATCAGGATTTTTTCCTTGATAACCGCCGCCAATTAAAATCTTTCCGCCACCTGTTTGACCTGTTGCCGTTATTTTACTATCATCCTTAATTGTAATTGTATCTGCGTTAATTTGAATATTACCACCTATACCCGTAGCATGATTTGCGGTCGTTGAACTTTGATTAGTCAGATCAACGGTTTGTAATGCGACCAGTTTAATATTCCCTTGTTTATCCATTTCAACACTATTTGCATTTAAATCGCCACTATGGGTAATACTGCCTGCAAATAAATTAATCGCCCCGCCTTGGGTTAAAATTTTCCCCATATTTAAAACTTTATTTTCAGGGGCTTGGATTTGAAATTGGATTTCAGGCGAATCTAAATTAGTTAAGGTTAATTCAGCCCCTGCGGCTAAGGTAATTTGTCCACCTTTAGTAGAGATAACACCGCTATTTTTTATGTCAGGCGCAATTAAAATAATATTGCCATCCTCACCTGCTCGAATAATGCCCTGATTGAGAATACTACCTGCCTCATTTCCTGCGACAAAATGATAATTACCATTCAAAAAATCTTGATTACTCAAATTAAGCGTTGAAGCAATCATGCCTTGGGTATCAATGATGGCGTTCGCACCAAAAACAATTCCATTGGGATTAATTAGAAAAACTTGTCCATTAGAAATTAATTGACCTAATATTTTACTAGGGTTCTGTCCAATGACTCGATTTAAAACCGCACTTTGGCTATTTTGCTGAATAAAACGTGTGATTTCATTTTGGGAGATATTAAAATTTTGCCAATTAATAATCGCATTGGGGCTATTCGTAATCGTGGTTATATTTTCCACTGAACGATCAATGCCTATCTGACCATTAATTACTGTTGCCCCAATAGGGTTTGCTTCCACACCATTTTGAAAAATAATAAGTAGCATTGCCGTATTGAGCAGATTGCGCTTAAAACGCGTTTGTTTACTTATTTTTTCTGTTCCCATGACAAAAACCTCATCGTTTGCTTTGTTAAAAACGAAAAATCACACTCGCATGAATACGATTCATTCCAGCATCAGTTCCATTAATTTGGACGCTTTTATTCAAAGTGTGTGCTATATCAATATTTGCAAATAGTGTTTTTTCCCATTGCCAACGAACCCCAAAACCAACACTACTTAGCGACCAACTTTTAGCTTCATTTTCCAAAACGCTCTGTTGACGACCATGACCATAATCATAAAAAGCTAATAAATTAACCCCATACCAACGTGGCGTATAAATTTCTAAATTAATAATCTGACCACTATCCGCACTAGTTTCGCGTTCATCATACCCTCTGACACTATAACTGCCGCCAATGCCTAATTGTTCTCCAGAAATGAGAGGTTCATCACTATATTGACCTGTTAAACTTACTTTAAACAACCATTGCTTAAAATTTGCACTGATATTAGTTCCATAACGTAGTAGATGCCAATCTTGCCCTGCATTAAAACGTGACTCTTGATAATGCGATTGGCTATTGTGTCCGCCGAATCCCGTATTACCAACCCATTGTAAATAAAAATTAATATTTGCCTTTTCCCAAGGATATTCACCTTTATATAAAATACTAGCAGGCACACTACGCACACTGTTTCCAATCGGTGTGTCTAAAAATTTAATATCATTGATAAAAAAACGGTTATCAATGCCAATATCAAGTGAATGTTCATAACGCCCAATGCGGGGTAAAAATTGTTGGTAATGAATCCCATACATTTCGCCAGAGCCTGTGACTGAAAAGTCATTGGCAATGATACCGTTATCCACATTAGAAAAAGCATAATAAGCACTGAGCCAACCGTTTAATGGATAAATAGGCAGGCTATAATTTACGCCATACTGTTGTACGGTTTCTAAATGGTCAGGTGAGGTGGTATAACTTGCACTGATTTGATGATCTAAATTCCATAAATTACCATATTGAATTGCCCCTGTTAGTCTAAA
>CAYROI010000001.1:13838-23069 GCA_964425835.1 uncultured Methylococcaceae bacterium | reverse complement strand
AATATTCGCTTCATCAAAATATTTAATTCCTTCAACCTTTATTTTATTGACTGGAAATGAAATAATTTTTAATTGAATTTTTTCATCTGTTAATGTCTGTGGCGGTAAAATTACACGGTAAAAAGCATAGCCTTCTGTGCGTATCTTTTGTTCTAAAATTTTAGCAACCTTTTGTAATTGCTGTAAATTATATTGCTGATGTTCATAAGGTGTTAATAATTTCTCTATCTCTTTTAAATCTAAAGGGCTGTTGCCTTGGATTGAAAAACGCTTAACAAAGAAATTGATAGGTTTAGGTGCGGCATAACTTATGTTAATGAAAAAAATATTAACGGTTAAAATAAATAATAAATCTTTTAGCATAGGTTATACCCTTGATTAATAGCTAATGTAAGGGAAATAAAGATGGGAGGACAGACCCTTATAAATTATAAAGGGCAGAAATCTAAATAATTTATCAAAGTAGATACTTTGTAGAGCGTATATTATTTAGTTAAACAAGTCTGTTAATTGAGTCGCATTTTTTAATATTATGCGACAGAAAATCTAGTATATTGACGTTTATAAGGGGGTGTGAAAGGCTAAAACAATATTTTCTTTTGAAATGTGTTTTTTAAGCTTATGTTAGTAATTAACATTAATCATCTATGAAAAGAACCCCTTTCTCAATCAAATTTTTAATAATCTCTAAGCCATTGTTAATTAAACTTTCAGTATCGGCAAGATTCATTTCCATTGCAATTTGTTGTAAACAATAAAGTGCTGAAATAGAAGATGATTCTTCTAATAATTGTAATAGCCTGAAAGTAACGGCTGTTGTTTGGATAAAATGAACCTCATCATTCCAATCACGATAAACGATTATATAAGTTGCTTGGGTAGGTGGCTCTAGCGGCAAAAAATCGGGCGATATTTTTTGCACAGGGTATTGATAGGCTAAAGACCAAGCCAAAGGGGAAAGTTTAAGTGGCTGTTGTAATAAATCATCAAACGCAGTAAAAGGAGGAAGGGTTTCCTTAGCAATAGATAAGGCCATTTCAACCCATTCATAATGTGCTAATTCCAACATAAATGGATAATCATTAGGGTTGTTTCGCTCATTTTGTAGATAAGCTAAAAATTCTTCTGGGATTTCTGAAAAATAAGGTGTTTCACTCGAATGATGGACAAAAAAATCTTGGGCTAACTCAAACCATTGGGCTTCGGTTAAAATCTTTTTTAACACAGGGAAATTACTACTCAAAAAGCCTGAGATATTATTAAAGAAGAGTTCTCGATAGGTGTCCATTCGTTGTTGTTTAACATCTGCAGGGACAGGATTATTAAAAGGGTCTTTAATATAGGCAACAAACTCACGCTGTTTCGCTTTAAAGTCTACACCATGTGCTGTGGTACTAAGCAGACAATCGTTCATGCTCCATACTCCATGAGTTTTGGATGGTTTTAATGGTTTGTACTTCTTTAGAGAGTTCAACTAATGAGGGGATATTAAAATCACGTTCCAAAAGCGTTGGAAATACACCGTATAATTCATACGCTTTACCCAGTAATTTCCAAACAGGATCAATAACCATTGCCCCATGCGTGTCGACTAAAAAATCATCCGCTTCAATATAGTGACCTGCAATATGGGCATAAGCAATCCGTTTGCCAGGCATTGCTTTTAAAAATTCTTCGGCATTATAACCATGATTAACACTATTAACATAGATGTTATTAATATCTAGCAAAATATCACAATCGGCTTCATTAACAACCGCATTAAAAAAATCAATTTCATCCATTTCTTTACCAGGTTCGGCATAATAAGAAACGTTTTCTATCGCGATTTTTTGCTCTAAAATATCTTGCACACGTTTAATTCGATCGGCAACGTGGGTAACCGCTTCGCTAGTAAAGGGAATCGGCATTAAATCGTACAGATGTCCTGCAGAGCTGCAATAGCTTAAATGTTCGCTATAAAACTTTATTTGATGTTCACGCATAAAGTCTTTTATTTGTGAGACAAAAACTTCATCTAATGGATCAGTACTACCAATGGAGAGTGATAATCCATGACAAATAAAATCATAACGCTCGGTCATGGAACGAAATTGTTTACCGAGTTTACCGCCAATAGGAATCCAGTTTTCGGGGGCGACTTCATAAAAGTCTACTGTTGGCATTGGGTTTTCAATAATCTCAGTTAAGAATGAACGTCTTAAACCAAGACCTGAACCTTGAACAAGATTGCATATTGTGTCCATGTGAACACCTTCTTGATTGGGGCGGCAGACAGTAAAATCTATCTGCCGCTATCTTTAAGATAGAGATAAACTAATGAGAAATTAGCTATCCCTTAAGAAAGGATTACTTTTTATCGGCTTTTTTCTTATCCATGCCACACGTACCTTCTTTACCTTTCATTGCTTCGCCACACTTGCCTTCTTTGGCCTTAGCATTGGCTTTTTTATCCATACCGCATTTACCTTCTTTGCCTTTCATCATTGCACCGCAAGAAGATTCCATGCCTTTTTTCATTTTACCATCTTCCATCATGCCGCCGCATTTGCCTTCACCGCATTTGCCTTCTTTACAGTCTTTTTTTATACCACATTTGCCTTCCTTGCCTTTCATCATGTCGCCACATTTGCCTTCCTGACCTTTTTTCATTTTGCCATCTTTCATCATGTTGCCGCATTTGCCCTCACCACATGCGCCATCTGCTTTTTTAGATTTTACATCCTTTGCAGGCGTTGCAGTTTTAGTATCAGCAGCGGCAAGCTGCATGTAACCATCAGATAGTTCAGTCACTGCAAATGGGTTTGTATCTGCATGTGCCGCGGTTGCGCCAAAAGCAGAAATGACAGCAGTACCAACAATAGAAGCTTTTAATTTTTTCATAAAATATCTCTCAAAAATAAATGTTAAAATATGCAGGTTGATTCTACCCTATGTAGGGTGTTAATGGCTAATACTAATCTAGTGTTTTTTCTTTATATTCACAAAGGTCTGCAATAACACAGCTTTGACAGCGTGGTTTTCTTGCAATACATGTGTAACGTCCATGCAAAATAAGCAGGTGATGCGCATTATGTTTATATTTTTTTGGGGTGTTCTTTAGGAGTTTTTTTTCTACTTCTAATACCGTTTTGCCTGTTGCCAACGGAATACGATTAGACACCCTAAAAATATGCGTATCGACTGCGATGGTTGGTTGTCCAAAAGCGGTATTTAAAATAACATTCGCTGTTTTTCGACCAACGCCTGCTAATGCTTCCAAAGTTTTACGAGTTTTAGGGACTTCACCCTGATGTTGGGTTAATAAAGTTTTGCAAAGCTTGATAATATTTGCCCCCTTTGTATTATATAAACCAATGGTTTTTATATATAATTTTAGTTCTTCTAATCCTAGGTCATAAATTGCTTGCGGGGTATTAGCAACTGTAAATAATTTAGCGGTCGCTTTATTAACGCTTTTATCCGTCGCTTGTGCTGATAAAACCACAGCAATTAATAATTCAAAATGACTTTGATAGCTTAATTCGGTGGTTGGATTTGGAATCGCAAGAACAAGCCGTTCAAATATAGCGAGGCGTTTTGATTGATTCATGGCATTTTAACGAATAAATGAATAATTTAATCAATTTTTAGTTTACACTGAAATAGAAATAAATAGTTTAATTTTAAAAAAATGGATAAATTATATGGCGAAATCAAAGCCTAAAAATACAGAGAGTGCGGCGAAAAGTTATCAACGCTTATTTAGCTATGTGCTTCCTTTTTGGAAAGCTTTTGCGATTAGTGTATTTGGTTATTTAATTTATGCGGCGACACAACCTTTGTTTGCTGCATTGATACAGTATATTGTTGATACTTTACAAACTAAAAATAAAGACGCAATGATGATGTTACCTGCTTTTTTATTGGCATTAATTATTGTAAGAGGTATTGGTACTTATTTAGGTACGTATTTTTTAGCGAAAGTTTCAACTAATGTCGTTCATACTTTACGTTGTCATATTTTTAACAAATATACACAATTACCCACCGCTTATTTTGATTCTAATAATAGTGGCTATTTGATGTCATTAATTACCCATAATGTCAATGAAGTGACACAAGCAACGACAGATTCTGTGCGAACTTTTGTTCGAGAGGGTTTGACGGTGGTTGGTTTGTTAGCGTACTTATTTTACAGTCAATGGCAACTATCATTAGTTTTTTTATGTATCTCCCCTATCATTGTCTTAATGATTACTTACGTTAGTAAACGGTTACGAAGATTGAGTAAATTAATTCAAGATTCAGTGGGTAATATTTCACATATTACTTCTGAAATGGTTAATGGTCATCGTGTGGTTCGAAGTTATGGCGGTAAAGCTTATGAAAAACAACGTTTTTTGGAGGGAAGTAATTTTAATCGTCGCCAAAGTTTAAAGTTAGCCACGACAATGGCAATTCATAACCCTTTATTACAGCTTTTAATAGGATTAGCTTTATCGGCTCTCATGTATTTAGCACTTTACATTATGAAAGATGCAAGTGCGGGTGAGTTTATAAGCTATTTAACTGCCGCCTTTTTTTTACCTAGACCTGTACGCCAATTAAGCGAAGCAAATAGCAATATCCAAAAAGGCATTGCGGCGGCTGAAAGTTTGTTTGAGGTATTAGATGAGAATGAAGAAATTGATAAAGGGGATTATCAGGTTGAAAGGGCAGGGGGGGTCTTAGAATTTAAGAATGTTAGTTTCTCTTACCCAAATAGTAAAGAGTTGGCACTTAATAATGTAAGTTTTAAAGTCCGCCAGGGTCAGACAATAGCTTTAGTAGGGGCTTCAGGTGGTGGAAAAAGTACGGTGACTAATTTAATTTTACGCTTTTATACACAGCAAAAAGGTAAAATTCTATTAGATGGTGTTGAAATTAGCCAATATCAGTTAGATAATTTAAGACAGCAAATTGCTTTAGTGACTCAGCAAGTGACGCTATTTAATGATAGTGTCGCTAATAATATTGCTTATGGTGCATTGGCTGAAGCTACAAATAAAGCGATAGAAGAAGCGGTGGAACGTTCTTATGCTTTAGATTTTATTAATAAAATGCCGCAAGGATTGAAAACCGAAATTGGTGAAAATGGGGTTAAATTATCAGGCGGGCAAAAACAGCGGTTAGCCATCGCCAGGGCTTTATTAAAAGATGCGCCATTATTAATTTTAGATGAGGCAACTTCAGCTTTAGATGCGGAATCTGAACGCTACATTCAGCGGGCTTTGGCAGAAGTCATGCAGGGACGAACCTCTATTGTTATCGCACATCGTTTATCTACGATAGAACATGCGGATTTAATTTTAGTGATTGATAAAGGGCAGATTGTTGAACGGGGAACGCATCAAGATTTATTGACGAAACAAGGGGCTTATGCACGATTGTATGGGGTTCAATTTACAAAATAAAAAAAAATTATTGAATAAAACGATGTAATTTTTATTGCAAAGATGGCTTTAAATAAATTCCATTGGCAATCAATTGAATGGTTTTGATAGGGACATCACCCATGATGATAAATTGGAATTTACCTATTTTTTTAACTAGAGAATTAATAGCCCCCGTTGATTGAATTTCTAAGGGTGTTGTTTTATTTTGTGCTTCTTGATAAATAGAGATTGAGGAAAAACCATCACTTAGTAACAGATGTTCGACAGATTGCTTTGATCCGTGCATTTGCATTTGTATTAGAAAAACTGTCTGAAAACCTTGAGGAATATTATTCAGAATAAAGCTTGCTTTTTCTATTTCTTGTAAACTTTTTTGATGGATATGTTTAACATGTAAGTGTGGGGTTTGTAGATTAACACGTGCAAAAGGTAAGCTTTTTTTAACTTTCAATTCAGTAAACATGATTTGTTCAATAATTTCTCCCGCAGGATTATAAACGACCGTTTTTAAGGGAAGATAATGATATTGGTCAATCCAAATTTTTCGTGCATACCGAAACGCATCTTTAGGTTTAACTAGGATGGCTTGTGTTGGAAGTAGGGCAACTTGCGCTTGTTCTCCTAATTCAAAATCATAATAAGCGGTTTGTTTTCGAAAATCTTCGGGTAAGTTAATAATAAAAGAACGATTAGTTGGAAGATGATTAATTTCTATTTTTTTTAAGTCTTTAAAAAGACAACTGACCTTATCGGTACTTCTCAGTATTTCACGGACAGGGGAGTTTAAAGAGAGTAAGTGTTCTTGTTCAATCCCTTTGTTTGCGGCGTGAAAATATTTCATACTGTCTAAGGTATTATTTTTAAAAAATACAACTGTTCCCTGATAGTTGAGGGTTTTTATCGACTGTTGCATTTGGGTGAGCCAATGTAGGCTATTTGTTCTCGATTCCGTTGCTAAAGCGTTATTAACAGATAAAATGATCAGCAGTAAAAAACGATTTAACACTTTAATTTTTCTCGTAACTCGCTGTTTGTGTATAGGACTGAAAAGTGATCGAACTATTAGTATAAAGGCTGGTGTTATGCGCTTGAAGATAATCATTAAAACGATAGTTGTGATTGTTTTTTTGCTTTGTTTTTTGGGGGTTTTGCGATGCAAGTTGAATTGTTTTTTGTTGATTTATTTCAGGCGCTGTTGTTATTGCTGCCATGGTTGAGGATGAAACGATATTGACTTCTAATGGTTTTTCTTTGCTAGGTTTTAAAATTAATAGGGCGATTAATGAGACACAAGCAGCTAATGCCACCAAAGTTCTATAAGACTTTTTTGGTTGTGAATTAATGGCAGTAAAATAAAGGGGATCTTTTGAGATTCCTTGTTGTACCTTGTTTAAGAAGTCTTCTTTAAGAGGTAAAACCTTTTTAGCCGATAAGCAATACGAGATTGTTTGGTAACGATCAAGTTTATCTTTTAATGTCGGGTTTGATTGACATTTTTTTAATAAATCTATTGTTTCATTATATTTTAATTCATCATCAATAAAGCACGATATTTTTTGGTTTATATCATCAGCCATAGCGGTTACCTTTTATCAAGCAATGGTAGTAATTTTTTGTCAATCGCCTCACGCGCTCTAAAAATACGTGATCGAATAGTTCCAACGGGACATTCCATTGTTTGGGCAATTTCGTCATAGCTCATTCCTTCAAATTCCCTTAACATAATGGCAATCCGCATTTCTTCGGGAAGATTGTCTATGACGGTTTCAATGGTGTTAACAATATCATCATTCATCAATAGATATTCAGGTGTCTCGCTACCTTGCAACTGCGGTGCATTTTCGATTTGTTCTGCATCTTGAATATCAACTTGATAATTAGAATAACGCCGCGAACGTGATAATAAATAGTTTTTTGCGGTATTTATCGCTATTCTATAGAGCCAAGTGTAAAAAGCACTATCGCCTCTAAAATTAGGCAAGGCGCGATAGGCTTTGATAAATGCCTCTTGAGCGACATCTTGCGCCTCACTGGGGTCTTTAATATAGCGGTTAACTAATTGAATAATTCGGTGTTGATATTTAATAACTAAAAGATCAAACGCAGATTTATCCCCTTGTTGGACTCTTTTGACCAAATCTTTATCAAGTTGTTCATTTATATTTGGTTGCTTATTCACACTGTTACTTTAATGTTGAAATGGACATATGTAAACCGTATAAGTTTTATGAAAATAATTGCTATCACGCTAAAAAGCGTTATTATCTCTAAACAGCGGCGATTAAGCCACTGTAACTTCCACTGTTTTTATTTTAATTATGCTTAGTTCAAATTCTTTTGATGTTTTGATTATAGGAAGTGGCGCAGCAGGATTAAGTCTTGCGCTTAAATTGGCTGATAAAGCCCGTATTGTCGTCCTCTCAAAATTTTCTTTAATTTCGGGGAGTACCTATTATGCACAAGGAGGAATTTCAGCCGTATTGGATAAAAGTGATTCCTTAGAGTCGCATATAGACGATACGTTAAATGCAGGGGCTGGGCTTTGTAATGAGGAAATTGTTAGGTTAACCGTCTCGCAAGGAAAACAAAGTATCGACTGGTTACGTCAACAAGGGGTTTTATTTACCAAAGAAACCTCGGGTAAGTTACATTTAAATCGTGAGGGGGGGCATTCTCATCGTCGAATTGTTCATGCAACCGATGCGACGGGGAAAGCGATGTCATTGTCGCTGATTAAACGCGCTCAAGAACATTCAAATATAACCATTTTAGAAAATCATAATGCCATTGATTTAATTACTTCTAATGAGTCTAAGGAAACTGCTAGCGAAGTTTTAGGCGCTTATGTCTTAGATATAAAGCATCAATGCGTAAAATCTATTGCGGCAAAAATTGTGGTTTTAGCGACAGGAGGAGCAAGTAAAGTTTATCTTTATTCAACGAATCCCCATATTTCTACAGGGGATGGAATTGCTTTAGCTTGGCGAGCGGGGTGTCAAGTAAGTAATATGGAGTTTATGCAGTTTCATCCGACTTGTCTTTATCATCCTCATGCAAGTTCTTTTCTAATTAGTGAGGCGGTACGTGGCGAGGGGGCGCATCTTATATTACCTAATGGGAATCGTTTTATGCAGCACTATGATGACCGCAAAGAACTTGCGCCTCGAGACATTGTTGCCAGAGCGATAGATAATGAAATGAAAACCCACGGAATAGATTGTGTTTATTTAGATATTAGTCATAAATCGCCCGCATTTATTAAGCAGCATTTTCCAACGATTTATAGTCGCTGTTTAAAATTAGAAATAGATATTACTCGCCAGCCTATTCCTGTTGTTCCTGCGGCACATTATACGTGTGGTGGTGTTGTCACCGATAATTATGCACGAACAAATATTTCAAGGCTTTATGCGGTGGGAGAAGTTGCTTGTACAGGACTTCACGGGGCTAATCGTATGGCGAGTAATTCATTGCTAGAATGTTTGGTTTTTGCAGAACGCGCCGCAATAGATATTTTAAAAATATTACCTTCACTCCCTAAGCTTAATGTTGATATGCCTAAATGGGATGAATCACAGGTTATTGACTCGGATGAGGCGGTGGTTATTTCTCATAACTGGGATGAATTACGGCGTTTTATGTGGGATTATGTGGGGATTGTTCGTACGAATAAACGTTTAAATAGAGCGATGCGGCGCATTGAATTATTAAAAGAAGAAATTAATGAATATTATACCCATTTCAAAGTGAGTAGTGATTTATTAGAATTGCGTAATTTAGTGATCGTTGCAGAGTTAATTGTTCGTTGCGCACA
>CAYROI010000001.1:5738-13738 GCA_964425835.1 uncultured Methylococcaceae bacterium | reverse complement strand
TAAGGACAATTATTTTAAGTTTCGTTGCTGGTGAATTTTTGCGCCGATTCCTTGCGGTTTGATAAATCCTGTCGCATAGGCGATAGCAATTAAAATAAATAATCCTAATGATAATCCAATACGAAAGGTTAAGGCTTTAGCTGTTTTTTCGGACTGTTGTTGTCCTTTATTTCTAACCATATAGAATAAGGCAGAACCAAGACTTGCAATAATAAGCAAGAAAGTAATAATAATGAGGCTTTTAATAATCATTAGCGGGAGGTTAATGTGAATAAAACAACCATTTTCGATTATTAAAAGATATTTGCCAATAGATGGATACAAAATTATGCAATTTCAATTAGCGAAAAGAGATTTTGAAGTCTCTTTTTTTTTGGTGGTTATTTATTTGTTAATGCTTATCTTATTGATAGGATTAGGTTTTTGGCAACTAGACCGGGCAAAAGAAAAGCGTTTGTTTTTACAACAACAAAAAAGAATAACGCAAAATATTTTAAAACTAACCTCAGAAACAGAGGATAATCTGACGTTATTACGCTATCGAAAGGTAATGATTGAAGGACATTATGAACCGCAAAAACAATTTTTAATAGATAATCAAATCGTAAACGCTAAAGCGGGTTATTTTATAATGACTCCTTTTGTATTTAAAAATTCAACCAAAGCAGTGCTGGTTAATCGCGGTTGGTTACGGGCTAATCCTGACCGATCTTTATTGCCTGATATTTCTTTAGTAGATAATCAAACTCAGATTGTGGGACGAATTAATAATTTTCCTAGTGTCGGTTTAAAACTGCAAGGGGCAGAAATTCCAACTGAAGGCTGGCCTTCTGTGGTTCAGGTCGCTGAAAGTCAGGTCTTAGCAAAAAAACTAGGCTATGATTTATTTTCATTTCAGGTTGAGTTAGACCCAATGCAACCGCAAGGCTATAATCGGCAGTGGTTAAAAAAAACGATTATGCCCCCCGAACGGCATATAGGCTACGCTATACAATGGTTTGGATTAGCAATTACTTTAACTTTTTTATTTTTTTGGCATAGCCGTAAAAAACAACTACATGACTAATCAACATCAAAAAAACAAACGTGCAATTTTAATTATTTTTGGACTTTCCATTATCCCATTCTGCTTTGCCTGGTATTTATCAAATAATCCAGAGCTAGTGGCAAAAGGGACTAGTAATGGTGAGCTTGTTATTCCCATTATCACTACTGAGCGTTCTGAAATGACAGGGTTTGATGAATTTTCTTCAAAAAATATCAAAGAATTAATGGGGCGATGGTTATTAGTTAATGTTATTCCTAACCAAGATTGTAATGTGCTTTGTGTAGATGCTATCCATAAAACCAAGCAATTAAGGTTAATGCTTAATAAGGATTTAACACGCGTACGGCGAATCGTTTTATTATTTAAAGACAGTGATCCTGAATTAGCTAAACGTTGGTGGCAAGAAGATACGCGGTTACTTCATTTAAAGCCGACACAATCTTTGATAAAAAAGCTTGAAACAATTAGAAAAGGGCGCGTTGCTGAGGGGATGTTATTTTTGATCGACCCTTTAGGGAACATCATGATGCAATATGAACCTGAATTTGATCCGTATAAAGTTAAACGTGATCTTAAAAAATTACTTAGAATTTCACAAATTGGTTAAGAGAATAAAAATGTTAAGAAAAATAACCTTATTTGCGTGTTTGTTAGCATTTATAAGTATTATGTTTAATGCCTATATCCACTTAGCAGATGCTGATGTTAAAGTGCTGGCGTTACAAAATTTTCTGCATGAGCCATTCATTTTACTAAATAATTGGCGATTACCCTATCTTTGGGGCGGGCTACTATTAATACTTTTTGCGTTAGTTATCACGGCATTACGATCTTCACAATATGTGAGTAAAGTAATGATTACGGCAATAAATGTTTTTATTTTATTGGGTTTACAGGTGCTTGCAGGTATTTGGAGCATAAAAACCCAAGCGATGCCTTTAGCAGTAACCACGGAAACATTGCTTGGTTTTATTAATTTTTGGCTATTATTCCGTTTATATTTACAAACACAACCTAATTTAGTTTTACAAAATAAAATCGCGGCAGTGCGTTATTTTGCACTAGTGTCTATGCTACTCTTGTTTACACAGATATTTTTAGGGGTTTGGTCAAGTAGTAATACCGTGACATTAATGTGTGCTGATTTCCCTCGTTGTAATGGGCAATGGATTCCTCAAGCGGATTTTATAGGTGCGCTAACTATTTTTAATGGTGTTTTAAATAATTATGTTGGCGGATTATCATTTGACGCACAACTTGCCGCCCATTGGTTGCATCGGGTTGGAGGCTTAATTACTTTTATTGTTTTAGTCCTATTAATGCTTCAGGCAACGTCAAGTCATCATAATAAACCTATACGAAAAGCAGGTTTATTGTTAAGCGTTTTATTATTAATCGAATTAGGATTAGGGTCATTTAGTATTAAATTATCATTACCCCTGTGGCTGATGATAGCGCATAATGGATTTGCCGCATTATTGATGCTCCCTTTAATTACCCTTGTTTTTTATAGTAAATATGATTTTGTTGAGACTGAAATATCACAAACAGATGTGTTTCAAGCGGATGTTATTGAAACGAGACCTGTTGTTGAAGAACTTGAAGTAGCGACAGATAGTTTATATTTACGCTTAACATCACAACTCAAAAAAACCCGTACGGGCTTAGGGGGAATTTTAACGAGTTTACCTTTAGGGCAAAAAGGGCTGAGTGATGATTTACTGGATGACATTGAAGCCCGTTTATTACTTGCTGATATTGGCATTGAAGCGACAACTGAAATTATTAATAAATTAACTGAAAGTTTAGATAAGCAGCAATTGAAAGATAGAGAGACCTTATTAGCGGCTTTAAAACAAGATTTATTTGATATTCTTAATCCCTGTGACCAACCTTTAGTTATTCCTAAGCAAGATACCCCGTTTGTCATTTTGGTTGTCGGCGTTAATGGGGCGGGCAAAACCACTACTATTGGTAAGTTAGCTAAGAAAATGCAAAACCAAGGATATAGTGTTATGTTAGCTGCAGGCGATACGTTTAGAGCTGCGGCAGTTGAACAATTACAAGTTTGGGGAGAACGTAATGACGTGCCAGTGGTCGCGCAACAAACAGGCGCAGATTCCGCGTCGGTTATTTTTGATGCCTTACAATCGGCTAAAGCTAAAGGCATTGACGTTTTAATTGCCGATACAGCGGGACGTTTGCATACCAAGTCAAATTTAATGGAAGAGCTTGCAAAAATCAAACGAATTATGGGGAAATTAGATGCTTCAGCCCCTCATGAAGTTTTATTAGTTTTGGACGCAGGAACGGGACAAAACGCGCTTTCACAAGCAAAATTATTTAATGAAACCGTGACTTTAACAGGACTTACCTTGACTAAATTAGATGGAACGGCAAAAGGGGGGGTTATTTTTGCATTGGCAAAACAATTACAAGTGCCGATTCGTTATATAGGAATTGGAGAAGGAATTGATGATTTACAAGATTTTAATGCAAAACATTTTATTAATGCGTTATTTATGACTGACGAGTAAACTGATGTTAATTTTTGATAAAGTAAGTAAACGCTATCCTGATGCAGGCGATGTATTGTTAGAAGTTAATTTTCAACTACAACGGGGTGAAATGGCTTTTTTAACAGGGCATTCAGGTGCCGGTAAAACGACTTTATTAAAATTGATTGCGCTGATAGAGCGATGTACACGGGGACAGATTTTATTATCAGGGCATAACTTAAATCAAATCAAAGAACGGCATATTCCTTTTATTCGACGGAAACTGGGACTTATTTTCCAAGATTACAAATTATTATCGGATAGAACGGTATTTGATAATGTGGCACTTCCTTTGGTTGTTTCAGGTTATGGGCATCAGGAAATAGGTCGGCGAGTTCGTGCATCGCTTGATAAAGTCGGGCTACTCAGTAAAGAAAAGAAATATCCCTTAACATTATCAGCAGGCGAACAGCAACGTGTAGGAATCGCAAGAGCTGTGATTAACAAGCCCTCGTTAATTCTAGCTGATGAGCCAACGGGAAGTCTTGATCCTGACTTATCTGCTGAAGTCATGCATTTATTTGAGCAATTTCAACAAGTGGGTGTAAGTGTATTGATTGCAACCCATGATATTCATTTGATTAATCGAATGGATTATCGCGTTTTGACCTTGGGTCATGGACAGCTAATAGAGAGTAAATTGGCATGATGACACGAAAAAATAAGCGTATTCAAAAACTAAACACTATTGAGAAAAGACAATCTATTACACCGAAGATAAAAAAAGAAAGGAGTCATCAAACAGAGCAATTTTACGCCTATTTGGCGTTACATTTTCAAACACTATTCTCTAGTTTAGGAAAAATACTAAAAACACCCTTAACCTCACTAATGACAATTACCGTTTTAGCAGTAAGCATTGCTTTAGCCAGTGGCTTTTATTTATTATTGGCTAATGTAGAACAATTGACAGGCAACTTAGAAGCTTCCAATCAAATATCATTATTTTTAAAAAGTAATATCTCTGACTTAGAAGGACGAAAATTAGCAGAGAGAATTAAACAGTCTGCTGATGTTAAAAGCGTCGATTTAATTACGCGAGATGCCGCATTAGCTGAATTTAGAGATTATAGTGGCTTTGGAAGTGCATTAAATGCTTTGGAAAGTAACCCGTTGCCTGTGGTTATTCAAGTGTTACCTCAAAATAGTTTGACCGCAGGAGAAGCGATTCAGCACTTAGTTAATGAGTTAGAACGATTGGACGAAGTCGATATAGCGCAAATGGATATGCAATGGATACAACGATTACAATCTATGATAGCGTTAGCCCAACAAGGGGTTATTTTATTAAGTAGTATTTTGAGTTTTGCGGTGTTATTTATTATGGGAAATACCATTCGCTTGGAATTAGAAGATCGTCGAGATGAGGTTTTAATTGCAAAATTAGTCGGCGCAACCCATGCTTTTATACAGCGTCCTTTTTTATATACAGGTTTCTGGCTTGGCTTATTTGGTGGAGGAATGGCATGGCTTATTGTTACCGTTATTACGCTAATATTAAAAACCCCAATGGAACGTTTATCCGAGCTTTACGATAATAGTTATGAAGTTTTATTTTTAAATTTTTCTGAAAGTCTATTTTTATTATTTATTTCATCTTTACTAGGGGTTTTAGGTTCATGGGGGGTATTGCATTATCAGCTGAAACAAATGAAATTGGAATAATATCAACTTAACTTTTAATTAAATGCGTTAGCGTATCATAAAGAAGTTTTGAATCAATGGGTTTTGGAACATGGGTATTCATTCCTGCATCAATGAACTTTTGTTTTTCTTCATCCATTGCATAGGCCGTCATGGCTATAATGGGAATATTTTTTAATTGTTTACGAATCAGTCCTGTCGCTTCTATCCCATCCATTTCAGGCATTTGTACATCCATTAAGATGGCATCGTAATGGTTTTCAGGATCAAGGGCTTTAGTCACAGCTTCCTTACCGTTATTAGCAATATCAACCTTAATTTTTGCATTTTTTAAAAATTCAGTTGCCACTAATTGGTTGATTTTATTATCTTCTGCTAATAAGATGTGTGTATTCTCTAAAGTATTTATTTTTTCAGGTTTTTGATGGGTCGCTTCTTGGGATTTGACGATAATTGGGGATTGTTCATCCTGAAAACCTAAATTTACGGTAAATGTGAAAGTACTGCCGATACCAAAATCACTTTCAATAAAGATATGTCCCCCCATTAATTTTGTGAGCTGTTTACAAATAGCGAGTCCTAATCCCGTCCCACCAAATTGTCGCGTTGTTGACGTATCTGCTTGGGTGAAAGGTTTAAATAATTTTTTTATTTGTTCGGCAGTCATACCGATGCCTGAATCCTGAACCTTGAAAATTAGTTCAATCGTTTTATCGGTACTATTACCCTGCTTAATCGTAACAATAACATCGCCTTGTTTGGTAAACTTAATGGCATTACTAATTAAGTTAGTCAAAATTTGTCGTAAACGTAACGCATCACCCACCAAAAATTGAGGAACATTCGGGCTAATTTTACAGTAGAGGTTAATATCTTTCTCTAAGGCTTGATTATTACTAAGACTGAGGACACTATCAATTACATCAGAAGACAAATTAAAATCTCTTGATTCTATCTCTAACATCCCTGCTTCGATTTTAGAAAAGTCTAAAATATCATTAATAATGCCTAATAAATTCTTAGCAGAGTGATTTATTTTAAATAAATAATCCTGTAATTTAGGATTAAGCTCTATTTTTAAAGCCAGCTCACTTAATCCCATAATGGCACTCATTGGGGTGCGAATTTCATGACTCATATTCGCAAGAAAATTACTTTTTGCTTGATTGGCTTGATTGGCTTTATCTTTTTCAAAAATTAATTCTTGTTCAACGACTTTTAATTTGTCCATCATTTCTACAAATCCGTTAAATAACACCCCATATTCATCATCACGCTGTAATTCCTTAGTCAAACTATAATCTTCATTATTCGCTATTTTTTTCATAATAGCTAGCAACGCGTAAATTGGATTTGAAAATATTCGTTGAAATAAAGAAGCAATGATAAAGATAATAGCTAATGTGATTCCAACAGCTATAGCTAGAGAATAACTTAATTTTATAATTTTCTTTTTAAAATAATAACTATTAGCAATAACATGTAAAGTCCCAATGGTTTCTGTATCATTTTTAATAGGTACAAAAACATCAAAATTTTCCCAAAAATAGAGACTTTTATTATCTAAATCCTTTTTTTTATTATGGCTTAACAATCGTTTTTGTGAAAGTAATTTCAATTGTTTTTGCTGTTTTTCTGTTATTTTTTTATTAAAATAGTTAATAAATATTTCATTATTTGGTGCATAAATAATGGCAGCAACAATACTAGGGTTAATCGCTAGTGAAGATAACATTTTTTTAGCCGTTTCTTTATCGCCAAAATCAATAGAGGCAGCAATATTAAAACTACTTACCCTAGCAAGTTGTTTAATATTAAAATATTCATTCTCTTTTACCGTTTGAAGACTAGTATAAAAAAGCACACTGCTGGCAATAAAAAGTGCTATAACAGCAGTTAAGCTTAGAATCAGTACCAATTTAGCGCGAATTGATATATCAGAAAATTTTTTTATCATTTATTTTTCCAAAAATGAGACTTTAGACTATTAAACAGGTTGCATTATACATGCTAATAAGGTGATGGATGCGCTTTAAGACAAAATAAAGGCGTTTAAATTTCCACTCAGGTTGTGTATGATGTTTCGCTTAAGCTAATTTTAAAAAACTCAAGAGAAATTATCACTATGATAACAGAACTAAAATTTATTCAAGATTTTCAGCATATTTGCTATTAGTATCATATTTCGTAGAGATTAGTCGTGTGTAAATGGCAAAAAATAAATAGGTTCTTGCATAAAACATTTTATTCATTTTTACTATGTTTTATAGTGTTTTTAAGCTTGAATTATGCTGATGCGGCTGACCGTGAGCAATATCAAGCAATCTATTTAGGACGTTTTCCTAACTATGTTACTTGGTCTTCTGAATTAGGCGATTCTTTTAATTTATGTATTCTGGGTCAAGATACATTTAAAACGTTTTTACAATCGCGCTATTATGAAAAATTAATTAAGTCAAAGCCTGTCAAATTATATTTTTTGAATAATGTCAAAGACGCTTCTGCGTGCCACTTGTTATATATAAGTGTTTCGGAACGGAGAAAAGTTTCTGAAATTCTTCGCTTTGTTCAAAACAAACCTATTTTAACCGTCAGCGAAATTCGTGGTTTTGCAGAAAAAAAAGGGATTATTCAGTTTTATATGCAAGGACAAAATTTGCGTTTTAAGATAAATAATCAAGCAGCACTCAATCACGGCTTGAAAATCAGTGCGAAATTATTAGCAATTGCTAAAGTGGTTGACAGGTAGG
>CAYROI010000001.1:0-5638 GCA_964425835.1 uncultured Methylococcaceae bacterium | reverse complement strand
AAACGCTTGCATAGTAGCAGTATTTTACATGTCAATGGCACAATTGGGCGGGGGTCAACAGGCGTTGATTTAAATACCATTCCACTGCATTCGATTGAACGCGTAGAAGTATTACGCGGTGGGGCAGCAGCGCAATATGGCTCAGATGCGATTGCAGGGATTATTAATATTATTTTAAAATCAGGGGGCGAAGAACGCCGTTTAACCACCACGGTTGGGCAAACTTATGGCGGCGATGGCGCACTTTATCAAACGGATCTTCATTATGGGGTTACTTTACCCTTAGATGGATTTATTGACTTAACTGCTGAGTTTCGCGATCGTAATCCAACCAATCGGGCTATTTTAGATACACGGCAACAATATTTTGCAGGCGATATTAGAAATAATTATCCTGCTAGGCAGACAAATCGACGGGGCGATCCTGATACCCAAGATTTTCTGGCAGCACTCAATGCAGAAATCCCCTTATCGGATGATTTCCTTATTTATTCTCACGGAACAATCAATTATCGTCAAAGTGAAGCAGGGGCTTTTTTTCGACGACCGTTGGATGATAGTAATGTAAGAAGCATTTATCCTAATGGATTTTTACCCCTAATTGCCCCTAAAATTTTAGATTATTCGGCAACGGTGGGGATAAAAGGGGAGACTAACTCAGAAATTCGCTGGGATTTAAGTCATACGATTGGTAGCAATGAACTTAATTATACGGTTAAAAATTCGCTCAATGCTTCATTAGGAACAGCAAGTCCGACTTCTTTTGATGCTGGTGGATTAAGTTTTAGACAACATACGACGAGTTTTGATCTGTTTAAAGCGCTTGATTTAGGGTTTAAATCACCACTGAATATCGCAGCAGGTTTAGAATGGCGTTATGAAGTTTTTGCAATTGATGCAGGGGATAAAGCGTCTTATCTTGATGGGGGCATTCCCATCTTAGACGGTATTAACAAAGGTCAAGCAACAATTGCAGGGTCACAGGGATTTCCAGGGTTTACCCAGAGGAATGCGGTCAATAAATCAAGAAATAACTGGGCGACTTATCTTGATTTAAATATGCAGTTTTATGATAAATTATCAGTAGGGCTGGCAGGGCGTTATGAATATTATAGTGATTTTGGTTCTACGATAAATGGGAAGTTTTCACTCGGCTATCAAGCCTTTGATAGTTTATTATTACGCGGCTCTGTCAGTACAGGTTTTCGTGCGCCTTCCCTGCAACAATCTTATTTTGATTCAACTGCTACAATAAAAATTAATGATGAAGTCGTTCCCGTTGAAATTGAGCCTGTAACGGATGAAACAAGCCAAGGTCTCGGGGCATTACCCTTAGACCCTGAAACTTCGCGCCATTTTACAGCGGGGTTTGTGTATAGTCCTCTCCCCAGTTTTTCGTTTAGTATGGATTATTTTTATACAAAAATTAACGACAGAATTGTTTTATCTGAGAACATTACCCCTGGATTTTCCCCTGAAATTGCCGATGTTTTAGATGTTCGACATTTAGGGGCGGTGCGTTTTTTTACCAATGCGATCAATACGGAAACTCACGGGATAGATATTCGCGCAAACTATACGATGTTATTCGACAATGACAGTCAATTAAAACTATCCGCACTTTATCAATATAATAAAACCTTGCTTCAAGGGGGGGTACGGGTAATAGATATTTTAGCAAGAAGTGGGCGTAATGCGCTTTTTGGTGCTAAAGAGCAAGAACGCTTAGAATCAGGACAACCCAATCAAAGCCTTATTTTAATGGCAGATTATCAATATAAAGCTTTTGATGGTGTGGTTAAGTTGATTAAGGCGGGTGGTTTTTCGGAAGCTGGGCAACGGACAAGTAGTCAATGGTTAGCTGATATTGATCTGGCTTATCAAATCCACCCTAACTTTAATATTGCCGTTGGGGTACATAATTTATTCGATAGCACCCCCGATCGTAATGCGACAGATGGCACGTTTTTACAAAGCTCGCCTTATGGTTATAATGGCGGCTTTTACTATTTTCGATTATCAGCCGATTTTTAAAAAAGAGGCTTCATAAGATAACAACTAATGATACAATTCGCCTCCTTTAGTGAACTTATAGCGTACAGATGTTTTTAAACCAGTTTTATACCCTCAATGAGGGAAAAATTTTAATTAATGCCGAACAAGCTAGTCATTTTGCCAAAGATATTGCCAAAGATTTTAACCCTTTACATGACCCCGATGCGAAACGCTTTTGTGTTCCAGGGGATTTATTGGTTTCAATTGTCATTGCGAAATATGGGCTAAGCCAGAAAATGCAATTTACTTTTTCTGGCATGGTCGGTCATAACGTTTCTCTCAATTTCCCTGAAACAGAAAGCGAAGACTTTGACATAACGGATGATAACAATAAAACTTATATGCAGGTGCATCGTAGCGGGGAAATAACAACAGATGCCAGTTTATTAGCAACTTTTATTCGCGACTATGTTGCGTTTTCAGGGCCTAATTTTCCGCATATATTAGTGCCATTAATGGCAGAACAAAACGTGATGATTAATACCACTCGTCCTTTAGTTATTTATGAAAGTATGGCCTTTGAATTTGACCATTTGAATTTTAATGCCCCTGAACTACAAGCAACTGAAAATACCCTAACCATAGAAGGAAAACGGGGGGAGGCACGGTTTCATTTTCAAGTTAATTGTAATCATAAAAAAGTGGGGGCAGGGGTTAAGAAAATTTTAATTAGTGGTATGCGTGATTATGATCACGCGCTCATTCAAGAATTTACTGAAAATTATTTAGCGCGAAAAGCGGCTTATGAGGCAAAATCATCAACGTAATTTGATCGCCTGCTTATCGGTTGTAATCAATTGTTTTTTATATAACGCGCCTATTGCTTGTTTAAAGGCTTTTTTACTGACAGCAAAAGTACGGTAAATATCTTCGGGCGGGCTTTTATCGCCTAACGCCAAATAACCATTTTGGGCAATAAGGTGTGCTAATATTTTATCGCTTAAATCATTTGTTTGCGTATGGACAGGGACTAACGGTTGTAAACTTAAATCAATCCGTTTATCTTCGCGAATTTTTTTAATATAGGCCGTTAGTTTTTTACCACGGCGAAGAGGTTGAAAAACTTCATTGTTATATAAAACGCCCCAATGACTATTTTCAACAATCGCTTTAAAACCCAATTCGGTTTTATCAGCAATAATAATTTCAACCTGTTGTCCTTCTTTAAAATAAAAAGATTCATCAATAATAAAATGCTCAAAGCGCGTAGTGGCGGTAACCCGATTTTTATCATCAACGAAGATTTTAACTAAATAGGATTTTCCAAGTTCAAGTGGATAACGTTGTTCATTAAAGGGGACAAGTAAGTCTTTGGATAAGCCCCAGTCTAAAAATGCCCCTAGCCGTCCTATTTCCACAACTTTTAAATAAGCAATCTCATCAACTTGTGCTTTCGGCGTATGAAAAGTTGCGGTAAGCTGTCCTTTTCTACCGTTGTAAATAAAAACATTGAGACAATCACCTAACTTACAATTCTTAGGGGATTCATTAGTGGGTAATAAAATTTTTCCGAGTTCATCACCCTCAAGATAAATTTCATCTGCGTTTTGAATAACGTTAAGTTGATTAAACTTACCAATTTCTATCATTACGTGCCTTTAAAATTTCTGAGTTCGCAAAGAAATCGGCGTAGTGTCGGTCTTTCCCATGCTACGCCTGAGATTTTTGTTATCCACCTTCATTATTATCATTGGAGGATGATTCTTGTTTTTCAGCGACGCCTTCTTTTTCTTTTTTCGTTGATACAGGTGTTGATTTTTCTCTAGGAGGAATGGTGACATTGATCTCGGTTTGATTTTTATTAGCCGCTTTCGCTCTTTTTTCTTTTTCTGCCTGATGTGCCTCAATATCCTTATTCATTTTTTCAACAGCCGCTTTTACTCTTTTTTTATCGGTTGGGATGATGTTGACTTTATTTTTATCTGCAGCTCCTGCTTCTTTAGAACACGGTTTTTCTTGATAGATATAGCGACCTGCTAACTTTTCAGGGCATTTGTAAACTCTAGCTTCGGCAACACCGATGCTTGCGATTATTAAAGGTAAAATAATTAATTTCATTACGGACACCTCTTTAAAATTCTAGAATAGAAAAGAATACTAACATTAAGTTAAGTAGATTAATAGAGGGTATAATTTTAGACTCTAAAATTATGGCTGGGATGTAAAAAAATAATGATTAAACTTGCAGATAATGAGATTCATCTTTGGTTTACTTTTCCTGATAAAATAACAAAGCGTCATTTATTGACACACTATCAGCAACTTTTGAATGTAAAAGAGCATCAACGCTGGCAACAATTTCATTTTGAAAAGCATCAGCACCAATATTTAATCACTCGTGCATTAATTCGTACGACCTTATCGCGCTATTTGATCGGTGTGCCTGAACAATGGCAATTTTCGACAAACCCTTACGGAAAACCTGCTTTATATCCTGAACAAAATTTATTTTTTAATTTGTCCAATACTCAAACCCTGATTATTTGCGCACTCAGTCGGCAACGAAAAATAGGTATTGATGTAGAAACTTTACAGCATAAAACCAGTACAATCGACATTGCTCAGCGTTTTTTTTCCAGACAAGAAGCTGAAGATTTATTGAATTGTCCAAAATCACAACAGCAACAACGTTTTTTTCAATATTGGACGCTTAAAGAAGCGTATATTAAGGCGTGTGGACGAGGGTTGTCGCAAGCTTTAACACAATTTTCATTGCGTATTGATGAAGAAAAAAAAAGATTAACGCTTGGTTTTGATGCGTCATTAAATGAAAATCCAAAACACTGGTCGTGCTGGTTATTACAAGTAAGTTCAGAACATTATGCCGCTCTTTGTATTTTTAATCCGACAGGTATTATTTATAAACTCCAAGCTAAAGAAGTGATTCCATTGGAAAAAGAAAGTGTATTTGATTACAAATTATTGGCAATGTCTTAATTGGGTCGGTCACAATGTATTTAATTTATTTATTATTATGGTTGTTTCCATTCTCTTTAATGGCAACGCCTTTAGATGATTTACGGGAATTTAGAAAAATCTATTATGATTTATTTCCACAACTTAAATTAGAAGATTATGCGGATGGCATTTATGCGATAGACCCTATTTCACGGCAATCTTGGTTAGCTATTGAAGAATTCCCACCTTATGAGCCTGCTATTGATGCGGGAAAATTATTATTTGAAACGGCATTAAAGAAAGGTAAATTTTATGGCGATTGTTTTGAAAATAAAGGCATGGCGATTGCTCAACATTACCCTTTATGGGATGAAGCACGTGCTGAGGTGATTACGTTGGCGATGGCAATTAATAACTGTCGTTTAAAATATCAACTGCCGCCACTTGACTATCAACGCGGTGAAATTGCGCAGATATTAGCTTATATGACTTATACTTCACGCGGTAAACGCATTAATATCAAAGTGCCAAAAAACAACCCTAAAGCCGTGGCAGCTTATCAGCAAGGAAAAAATTATTATTACCAACGCCGTGGACAATTAAATTTTTCTTGTGCTTTGTGTCATGTTAAGTATGCAGGGAAACGGATTCGATCCGAGGTATTAAGTCCTGCTTTAGGTCATCC